>CAYSTF010000067.1:414-4220 GCA_964434125.1 uncultured Gammaproteobacteria bacterium | reverse complement strand
TTAACATAATCTATTTTACCTTTTTGGTATTTTTTTGACGCAGATAATATTTTTGCAGGGCGCAGCCTCTGAGTGGATTTTACGATGGTTGCAAGACCGAAAAAATCATTATCAAGTCAAAACTATAACAAACCCAATACCAAAGACAGCAACCACATATTCTGGGGTAGGGTAAACCAGTAATGGTCAACCATTCCAGAAACAAAAATAATTCCTATTATCAACAACATAACTTTATCGTTATTTTTTATTATTTTTTTTATAGTTTTGAAAATTGAAAACTTAAAATTAAAAACCAACAATCCTAATATTCCAATTTCTGACAACAACAATAATCCGATATTATGAACTGGTTGAAGCCAAAAAACTTGATTATTAAATTGATAATCGGGTAAATTTACCAAAAAATTATTCAACCCTACTCCAAACAAAGGAGACTTTTTAATCATCTCTATTGCTGCCAAATTCAGCTGACCCCTTTTTAACAACCCATTCTCATCCCATCCTCCCAAAAAATTTTTTATTGGGTAATTATAATCAATCATTTTATAAACCCCAAAAAACATTATTATCATCAAAAACAAAATTTTGCCTTTATTTTTTATATTTTTAAAATTACCCCAAAGCAAATAAACGACACTTACCAAACTCAATATCCAAATAGTCCTGCTTCCAGTCAAAATTATTCCTACCATTCCCAACCACACCACTCCCCACCAGTATATATTTTTAAAATTATATATTTTTAATACTGCTCCCTTTTTCAAGGGGAGCTGCTCCGAGTTTATCGAGGAGCTGAGGGGTTTAAATTTTACCCACAGAATCAAACAAACCAACAAAAATCCAGCCAAACTATTCGGATGAGAAAAAGTTCCATAAGCCCTAATTATTCCATTGTTTACCACCGACATTTGAGCAACTCCAATTGTGTTGAAATCAAAACTTCTTTCCCCAAGCCACCACCAAAAACCATTTAAACTACCACCTTTAGCTATTTGTCCGATAGCCAACAAACTCTCAATTACTATCCACATCGGTAAAACCTTTATTAATATTTTTTCTACTAAATATTTATTTCTAAAAACGTAATATCCAAACCACACCAATTGCCCAATCCTAAACCATTTATATATCGCAATCCACTTGTTTTGTGCCACCAAAATATTAATAATCACATAACCAATTAATAAAAAATGTCTAAATTTTAAAAAAGTCTCCTTTTTTAAGGGAGACAACCGAAGGGCAGAGGGTTTAATCAAATTAAATACAAATAAAATAATCCAAACCAAATCTATCAAATACAAAGTAGGGGACAAATAATCAATTCTTATTCCCAAGACCATACTCCAATCAAACCAAAAATGCTTTCCTAGCTGAGTTGGAATTAAACATAACAACAAAAACAACAATATTTTAGACATTTTTTGCCAAAATTGCTTCACCCCCGTATCTTACCACAATCCCAAAAGTTAAAAACTAAGATTAATATTTTGATTTAGATAATATTTTTTTCGAGCGCAAGCCGCTGATGCCTTCTGGCAAAGGTGAGCGACGCGCAGCAAGTCCCTTTAGGGACACGACAAAAAATCATTATCAAATCAAAATCACAATTTATAAATTATTTATTCTTCTTTAGGTTTAATTACCACATGTCTTTCTTCACCTTCACCTTCAGACTCACTTACAATTCCCTCAATTCCAGCAATAACCATATGGCAAATCCTTCTTTCATATGAACTCATACTTGCCATCGATACATTTTTGTGTTCAACCAAACATTTTTCCGCCAAACCCCTAACTGTCTGCTCTAATCTTGTTTTTTGTTCATTTCGATAATTATTAATATCCAACAACACTCGAATGTTTTCCCCAACCTGAGTTCTCACCATCAAAGCCAAAATTAACTGAACCGAAATTAAATTTCTTCCCCTAAACCCAATTAAGGCTGATGGGTTCGAAACCACTAGTCCCACCAGTACTTGATCTTCTTCACCCTCAACATCTTCAACGAAGGCTTTTTCCACCTCAAAATTTATTTGAGCTAAAAAATCACAAGTAATTTTTAGTATTTTTTCATTTCTTTTTTTGTTATCCATAGTCGCTATTTTAGCATGAAAAATATCAAATATACCACAAAACCTAAGATACTAAATAATCTTTCTTAAAAAGTTCGGCTGATTGATAAGTAGGATTATAAACAAACCCATTCTTTGTGGCCACTTTCTGACTAGCCACATTATTTATTCCAATTTGCATTCCAACTGAACCTATTTCTAAAGGACCCCTATTACCGGGATAACCGTCTAACACCTTCCCTTTAAAAATATCCTCTACCACTTTAGATAAACCACGCGTTATCAACCCTTGACCTTTTAAAGATGAATTTGAATTCTTATATTCAATTTCAACACGATTTCCCATATTGTTTCTAACTTTGATATTCGCAAAAACAACACCTGTTTTATCTCCTATAAAATAATTTAATTCATAACCTAAACGAGACACCATACCGACCCCCTCAACCTCAATCGGAGCAACCTTAGTACGTATCAAATTATATTCTTGTCCGTTTTTTGCCACAATTGTAGCTATAGAATCTCCCTGGCTACGCATTTCTTCAAACATAGTTTGATAGGAATAATCGGATGATTGTGGTTTTTCCATGGTTATTATTTCTTATTCACTTTATTCACCAACACTTGTTGTCCTATCATCAAAGCTGAGGTGGTAAACCAATAAAGCAACAATCCTAATGAAAAATTCCAACCAATAAAAATCGTCATTGCCGGCATCATATACATCGACTGAGTTCTCATTGCTGCCATCATATCGTCTTCTTTGTCTTTAGTTTTTTCAACAATTTTTTCATCAACCTTCGGGTTGGGCATCATTAATTTAGCGCTAAAAAATTGCAAAACTCCTGAACCTAACAATAAAAATAGAGGTAAGACAAGATTTAAATTAATCCCTTGTTTAAATATATTTGACGGTGTCATCGCCAAATCGCTTCCCAAAAAACCCAAATCAAATTTAAAAGTTTCATTAATTCTAAAAGAGGGGATTAGTTGGTTATTTATTTGTTCAACACTTCCTTTTCCGCTTGAAAAACCGGTAACCATATTAAATGCTGAAAAAAATAACAACAAAACCACTATTTGTAAAATCTGCGGCAAACAACCAGATAATGGATTAATACCTTCTTGTTTATACAAATCCATTTGGGCTTTCGCCAGTGCTTGTTTATCAGTCCCATATTTTTCTTTTAATTTGTTCAATTTAGGTTGAACTTCTCGAATTCTTTTGGCCGACTTTAAACTTGGCCAAACCAATGGTAATAAAATCAGTCGAATTGCAATTGTGACCAAAATTACCGCCCAACCAAAATTGCCAAACAAATGATAAAGACCAAAAAGTGCATTAACAAACGGAGCAATAAACAAATTCATATAAATATTTATTCTAAAGCTCTAAAATTATAACCATCAGAAGCTCAGATGATTTCTATTTTAGCAAATCTATCCCACTTCCACCTTTTGGATTACATCTTAAAACTCTTTTTAACCCTAAATATAAACCTTTTATCACACCATATTTTTCCACTGCCTGATAAGTATATTCCGAACAAGAGGGGACAAACCGACAACTCTCACCACGAGAAATATATTTTTTATAAAAGATTAATATTCTTAAAACTACTTTTTTTGACATGATAAATTAGACCTTAGAAATTAATTTATCTATTTCTTCCTCAACTTCTCTTATCTTTACCCCTAATAAACTTTTTTTAGCCAAAAAAACCATTTTTG
>CAYSTF010000067.1:0-404 GCA_964434125.1 uncultured Gammaproteobacteria bacterium | reverse complement strand
TTTTGTTCCCAACTTAAATTTATCTAGTTTTTTAACCAATATTTCACCCATTTTTCTTTTAATTTTATTTCGATCAACAGCTCTTTTAGATATTTTTTTAGAAACTACAAAACCAAACTTTATTTCTTCAGTATTGTCTAATAAATAAACAGCCCCAAACAAAGAGCCAGAAATCATTTTTCCCTTATTTTTAATTTCTAGAAATTCTTTTTGTCTTCCAATTCTGTTTATTTTTTTCAACACACCAAATTATACCTAATCCCAATAAAATCTTTCTATCTATTTATTTATTCAACTAAATTACGCACTAATCTTTTTTCTACCCATTAGTCTTCTTCTTTTAAGTACATTTCTACCGGTTGCACTAGCCATTCTTTTTAAGAATCCATGAACTCGACTGTGTT
>CAYSTF010000066.1:0-4277 GCA_964434125.1 uncultured Gammaproteobacteria bacterium | reverse complement strand
GGATCAATTTCATCACCATAGTTAGATTGTTTGTCTTGAAGAATATTATAGTTAAGCATAATTACAGGATACCACTAACTAACAATTATCTTTTTTATTTTTAGATTTTGTTATCTTTGTAAGAAGATTATATTTTTATATTACCAACTTCCGACATTGGAATATTTTTTCCGTCAATAATCGACTTTATTGCTTTTATTCCTTTCAATAACATCTCGGCTTCCTTAACAGTGGCAGCTGGTACTAATGCATCATCAGAACAAATTTTTTCTTTGTTTTTTCTTAATTGATATAAATCAGAAATACTTTTTGATACCCCAGCATTTTTTGAACAATATGTATTATTAAATTCTTCATAATCAGCCAATAAATTTTTAAAGTATTCAGATCTTTTATTATTAGCCAGAATATATGTTTTTTGTACTGAATCCCACTCGTAATAGTCCCACCATAATAATCGACAACCTCCTAAACAACCCAAGTATCCGATATCTCCCGATATTGCTATACCCTTATCAGGGTAGTTTATAGAAATTACCGGATCAATAATCATTCTGTCTTCTCCAAATTCTATGTTTACCCATCTACCAGAATTGTCGTCAAATGATTTTTTAAAAATTAACACATATTTATTATTTTCTTTTCGATAAATTCCAATTGAGCTTTTATACCAAGAGCTATAATCTATAAACGATTTTATTGATACGTATTCTCCATTATCTCTGTTAAAAACCCTAACATATTGATCCACTTTTTCGGGTTTACTATCTTTATCTAATACAAATTCAAATAAATCAGGATATTCATCCTTGCTTACTATTTTGGTTTCACCTTTATAAAAAATTCCATCACAAATCTTAATTACGTCATTGCTTGATGAAAAATTTTTTACTTCAAACGGTATTTTACAATTAGTGTCTACAGTTGCTTCTATTGATAAATCATTTTTAACTTGTTTTTTATTGAGACTCAATAAAACCAAAATCCCAAAAACTATTATTAATGCAATTTGTTTTTTATTCATACCAATATGGAGTTTGCTTGGCCCAATAACTTCCTGGATAATTTGTATGTAGTAATTGAAATGCTCTTTGACCACTAGCACCAGGACCAAAATGAGCAAAATCCACCAATTTACTAAGAGTTTCGGGTACTAATCTGTATTGAGGATTTTTACTAGCAAATTCTATTACTGTACTGTCAATCATTTCACCTATTTTATTTTCTTTTTTAATGGAATCTTCCAACACCGCGTTATTAAAACCAACATCCCAATTACGTTGAAAGTTATCTATACTTTTAATTTCAGACACACTACCTAGTTGGAATTCGTTGAAATTATCACTCAAAATATCAGTAACCCCTGGATAATCCAAAATAAATTTTGCAGCTAAAAATTTTTGTTCTTCCAAATTTTTAGACTTAATAAAAGTTATCAAATCTCTTGAAATTTCCAAGTTATTTTTTGATAATAGTTTTGCCATATTTTTAGAAATATCAAACTGGTTTTCTATTGTAGCTTTAGTAAAAAGTAATAGTCGTAAATATTGTTTAATTTTTGGATTAAAAATATCTTCTTTTGATAACAATTCATTTAATTTACCAATATCTAATGTTGCCAAAATTTGTTTCATTTTATTACCAATAAAAAATTCTCTTTCGGAAGTTTCAAAATTAAGATACCTGTAATAGGGTGCCCAACTAATACCTTCAAAATAAATTGAGTAAGAATTTAAATAATTCATCACAGAATATTTTTGCTTTTCAGCAAGATCATCAACAAGTTCATACATTATGCTTTTAAACAGATTTTGGGAACTGTATTGTTTGTTATTTTCAGTTTGGAGTATTAAAACATCAATTGATTTTTTGACCGCATCACTCATTTTTTTATCTCTACTCTTAGAATCCAATTTGTAATATTGAGCGGTTAAATAAAAAGGGGACTCGATAGTTATTTTGTTTATTTCACTTTCAACATACAGCCATTGTTGGTCATCTGGGGAAACCTGCCGTTGAGCTAATATCAACCATAATGGTGATTGTGTTTCTTTAAACTTAGCTATGTTTTCGTCAATACTACTTGATTTAACAGCTGTCCAGGCCAATAAAAATTGGCTAAAATCATCTCCCGATTCCTTTATTTTTTTACTATATATTTTATATTCTGGTACATTTTTTTGATTGCTAATTTGGTTATAAAAATATTTATACCAAAGGTTAACATAATCATCCAGGTTCCTTATAAACTCACTTGGTTCTGATGTGTTAAGAATTATTTTGCTAGCCCTAGACATCCTGGTTACAGGATCAGTTCTATATAAAACATAATCTAAATATTTATCAATTTCCAATTTAACATCCGACAGGGAAGTATCAGTACTAATTTTTTCATAATACTTTTGTGCAATTTTCAAATTATTAATATAATTTTTATCTGCATTTTTATCATTAGACTTCAAGTCTATTTCATACTTTTGGTTTGCCATCGCAATATACGACCAACCAAGACTTAGTGCTGCTTCGTCGTGTCGGACATTGTTTTTATCATTATAAATATTTCTGAATAATTTAATCGCTTCACCGTAATTTTCTTTGTAATATTCAATGGCGGCTAATTGATACTCATTTTCTTGTGCTATTTCTAAAGGTAATTGATTTTTAACATCTTCTTTTTTTATTATTCTATTGATTGATAAAACAATTTTTTGCCAAAATGTTGGGCTTGATGGTTTTACCAAAACAACTGGTAATTCAAAATATTCACTAAACATATAATCTTGATAGTTTATCCACTGTTCTAACTGATCTTTACTAAATCTTGATCCCAAATTAGTCAATTTGTTAGTAGCTGCTTGGAACCTATGATCTGTTGCCAAATTTATATAAAATTCGTTTATTTTTGAATTTTTATCTATTTTTATCGGGTCTAATTTAGAGTATTTATTTCTTACTTCCATCCAATTTTCAATCGATTTTTCAGGTTCATATTCACTGCCAAAAATACCACCTATCGGATATCGATACGGATCATTGTAGAACTTAACTAAAGCTACTTTAATACTGTCAGGTAGTTTTTTATTTTGTGAAGCTAAGTAAACTGGTAAAAGATATTCTGGTCCCCAAAAAGGGGTAATTACCTCAAAATTATTGTTTAAAATTGGATTTTTCTCGGGATTCGTATTTCCAACTTCGTTTATTAATGGATAATAATCATCAAGAATTTGATTAGGGTCATAGATATATTCTGGAAAACCTGGACCACACCCCCAAACTGGCAACTTAAATAATGTAAAAATTATGAAAAATAAAAATATTACTCTTATTTGTTTATTCATTTATATTTTGTAATCTTGACTTCATTATATCCCAATTAGTCTTTGTCCAATACTCGTTATTAAAAATATATATAGGTTTATTTTTCAAATAAATTTTATTAGGCATTAGTTCATCAGTAGCAATCCCGATTGCTTTTTGGCAACTATTTGAAATACGTAACTTACCTTCATTTATGTTTTGCCAATAAATATTCTCTTCTTTTCCTAATCTAAAAAACATGGGGACAACTTCATCAATTGGTAATTCGTCAAACCAAGTTTTATCACTAGTGCACCACGACACTAAAGCCGTTATCGATAATTTATATTTTTTAGGTAATTTTTCTCTAACTTGTATAACTAGTTTTTTATAAAAATCTATTTGGGATTCAGTTGCATCAAAATCGATTTGGCAACTAATATTACTTTTTCTCTCAAGACACAAATTTACAACATAATCGGAAATATCAATTAAATATTCATCTCTAAATTTATGATCATCAGATTTGTCTTCAATTCTAATCACTGAAATTGTTTGTCGGTTATCAGGAATCCTAAGTGGTTGTCGTCGAGAATAATATTCTAGGTTACTATTAGTTTTGGTTACCGTTCCAGACAAATAAGCAAAAGTAACGTTCTTTTCTTTTAGAAAGTAGAGATTTTCTGGCCTTTCCCATACCCATATGACTTTTGGAATATCGAAATTGTCTGGTTTGTTTTTATATAAGTAAGCTCCCAATGATAATAAAATTATTATAACTAAAATTAAAAATAGCTTCTGTCTCATTAACCAATCTTATCACCAAATCTTATTTTTATAAGATATCTATCTAACCAATTTATTCAGTTCTTTAAAAATTCTTACCATTGCAAAAGTATCTAGAGTACAGTATTTAGATAAATTTTCTAAAATATTTTTTCGATTCGGTTGGTTTCTATCTTCTAAAACTGTTTGAGTCC
>CAYSTF010000065.1:0-4354 GCA_964434125.1 uncultured Gammaproteobacteria bacterium | reverse complement strand
ATTGCTGATTTGATTACTGTTCCTGGGCTTATTAATCTTGATTTTGCCGATATTAAGACAGTTATGAGTAATGCTGGCTCAGCTCTGATGGGGGTTGGTGAAGCCGATGGTGAAAATCGAGCCCAAAAAGCTGTCGAAGCCGCCATTGATTCACCCCTTGTGGAAGCCACCATCGAAGGCGCTAGGGGAGTGTTAATAAATGTCACTGGCGGGCCTGATTTAACCATGGCCGAGATTGAAGAAGCCGCTAAAGATATTACCCAAAGAGCGGCTCCAGATGCAAATATTATTTTTGGCGCCACCATTGATAATGAATTAAAGGGAAAAATTAAAATTTCTGTAATTGCCACTGGTTTTGACAATACCAAAGCTCATTTTTATCAGACTATAAAAAAACCTATAATCGAGAGCGTTCCAATTAGTCAACCATCTCCAATCGATGTAGAGGATCCAACAAAAGAAATTTCAAATCAAGAAATTAAAAAATTTTTGAGTGATAAAGATATCCCCGATGGGATTGATATTGTTGATGAATTCGATATCCCAGCTTTTTTGAGAAAAAAAAATTAGATTACAATAGTGTATAATCCCTTATCTGTCACCAAATCAACCAAATATTATAAAATAAACCATGTCAAAATTTAAAAATATTCCCCAAAATATCAGTTTTACTGCCATCGAAGAAGAAATAATTAAATTTTGGAAAGATAATCACATTTTTGAAAAATCAGTAAATTGTCGACCCGAAGAAAATTCTTACAGTTTTTATGATGGTCCTCCTTTTATTACTGGTTCCCCTCATCACGGAAGCCTTCTTCCCAGCATCGCCAAAGATGTCATCCCTCGCTATTGGACCATGAAAGGTAAGCGAGTTCGTCGGGTTTGGGGTTGGGATTGTCATGGTCTTCCGGCTGAAAATAAAGTTGAAGAGCAATTGGGTCTAAAAAGTAAAAAAGATATTGAGGCTATTGGTATCAAAAAATACATTGATACTTGTTACTCATATGTTCAAAATGTTTCCCAAGAATGGCCTTGGTATATCGATCACATCGGTCGTTGGGTTGATTTAGATCATGCCTATAAAACAATGGATCTCAATTATATGGAAAGTGTTATGTGGGTATTTTCTGAAATTTATAAAAAAGATTTAATCTACAAAAGTCATCGAGTTTCATTATTCTGTCCTCGCTGTTCTACTCCACTTTCAAACTTTGAAATTGCTATGGATAATTCCTACAAAATGGTTGATGATCCAGCAATTTTTATAAAATTTAAACTAAAAGATCAAGACAAATTCATTCTCGCCTGGACTACCACACCTTGGACTCTACCAGGAAACCTTGCTCTTGCTGTTGATAAAAACGAAACTTATGTTGAAGTTGAAATGGAGTCAAGTCATTTAATTTTCGCCAAAGCTCGCCTTGAGTCTATTTGTCAAACCAATCCTTATAAAATAATCAATGAATTTAAAGGTGACAGCTTAGTAGGACTTGAATACGAACCACTATATAATTACTACGATACTAATAAACTTGATTATCATATTTACCATGGTGATTTTGTCACCATGGCCGATGGAACTGGTATTGTCCACATAGCCCCAGGTTTTGGTGAAGATGATGCTCTTTTGGGTAAAAGTGTCGGATTGTCAGTTATTAGTCATGTCGATGATGAGGGAAAAATTGATTTAAAAGTAACTCCCTTTGCTAATCTATTTGTCAAAAAAGCCGATCCACTAGTTATTGACGATCTTAAAAACAGGAATCTAATTCTTAGAGAAGAAAAAATAAATCATAGTTATCCTTTTTGCTATCGGTGTGGTACCCCTTTAATTTATAAATCTCAAAATGCTTGGTTTTTAAATGTCTCTAAATTAAAAGATCAAATGAAATTGACCAATAAAAAAATAAATTGGATACCCGAGCACATCCGCGATGGTCGCTTTGGACAAGGGATAGAAACAGCTCCCGATTGGTGTTTATCTCGATCTCGTTTTTGGGCATCTCCAATTCCAATTTGGGAATGTGACTGTGGAGAAAAATATGTTCCCTCAAGCATTGCTGACCTTGAAAAAAAATCAGGCCAAAAAATTACCAATCTTCATAAACCAGAAATTGACGAAGTAACTATAACTTGTGATAAATGTGGCAAAAAAGTATCTCGAGTCCCCGAAGTCTTAGATTGTTGGTTTGAGTCTGGATCAATGCCATACGCTCAAATACACTATCCATTTGAAAATAAAGAATTTTTTGAAAAATCTTATCCATCTGATTATATTATTGAATATATTGGCCAAACTCGAGGTTGGTTTTACACTCTTCATGTTTTATCAAACGCCTTGTTTGCCTCAGAATCTTTTAAAAATTGTGTCGTTACTGGAGTTGTAATGGGTAACGATGGCCGTAAAATGAGTAAGCTTTTCAAAAACTATCCTGACCCAAAAATGGTTATCCAAAAATATGGCGGAGAAGCATATCGGCTTTACCTAATGAGTAGTGTGGTAATGGTTGGAGAAAATATAAATATTGATGAAAAAGAATTTGATAATCAAGTAAAAAATATTTTATTACCTTTATGGAATTCATTTAAGTACTTTTTAACCTATGCTAATCTTTACGACTGGTCACCCCAATCATCTCCTCTCGAATCCACTAACCCACTTGATAGGTGGATTCAAAATAAAACTAATCAACTCACATCCGATATTAGTGAAAATTTAGAAAAATATAATATACCGGAAGCCACTCGGCTAATTGAACCTTTCGTAAATGATCTTTCCCGATGGTACATTCGCCAATCACGAGATAGATTTGTAGCCGGTAACAAAGAAGCACTTCACACTCTTTGGCAAGTACTAATAAAATTTAGTCTTACAGTTTCGCCAATTATTCCATTTATCACTGAATATTTTTGGCAAAACTTAGTCATTCCAATTGACGACAAGAGGCCCGAATCAATTCATCTTGCAAATTATCCCAAAATCATACCCGTTGACCAAAAAATTATCAACGATATGAACCTTGTCCAACAGATTTGTGAACAAGGCAATATGATTAGAAAAACTAAGATTATCAGTACCCGTCAACCATTAGCAAAATTGTCTATATTGTCTAATCAAAACATAAATTTTGATAAAAACATAATTGACATAATCAAAAACGAGCTAAATGTTAAAAATGTTGAATTTGTTAAATCAAAAGAGACACTACAAGTGATACTGGATACAAATTTAACTCCAGAACTAATTGCTGAAGGGGAATCGCGCGACCTTATTCGAACAATTCAAAATTTACGCAAAGAAGCCGGTTTAAACCTTCAAGATAAAATAAAAATATTTTCACCTAATTGGCCAATTACTTTTGAAACTGAAATTTTAACAAAAACATTAGCTAATAGCATCGAAAAATCAGACAATCTAAAAATCGAAAAAATCAGCTAAAATTGATTAATGTCAAAAAACCCTTGGTTACCAGTAACAATCAGCTTGGCGTTTTTATTTTGTATCAATATTTTAATGATTAGTTCAGTTGCCCCTGAATCAATTTTTCGACAAATTATAGCCTGGTTAATTGGGTTATTTTTATTTTTTGTCGGACGATATATTAATCCCAAACAAATTATTTCGTCCAAATGGATAGTTTTTGTGGTTTGTTGTTTATTTTTATTTACGCCAATACTTTTAAACAATATTACTCGTGGATCCCGTCGGTGGATAGATCTAGGTTTTACTTCTATTCAACCGTCTGAATTCGTAAAACCTTGGTTATTATTGTTTTTAGTCAATACCACTATTCCCTTACTACATCTCATTCCTGTTGGGATAATTATGCTCCAACCAGATTTAGGAAGTGCTATGTCAGTATTTTTTTTAATAACACCCCTAATCATCTACGACAAAAAATTATTTAAACTTGCCCTAATTACCGGTATTATTTTTATATCCCTTTCACCAATTATCTATAAATATGGACTACACGATTATCAAAAAGAAAGAATAGTAAATTTTTTGAACCCTTTATCAGACCCCTTAGACAAGGGATATAACGTTATCCAATCAAAGATAGCTATAGGTTCAGGTGGTCTGTGGGGTAAAGGGTACAAAAAGGGGACTCAAGGTCAACTATTATTTTTACCAGAAAAACATACCGATTTTATGTTTGCAACTACAGCTGAAGAATTAGGAACGATTGGTGTCCTTATAGTTTTAGCAAGCTATTATTTATTAATATCCACTTTATTTAAAAAAGCCTTTCTGATAAGAAATAATCGAGCTTTGTTTCTTTTTACTATTGGTATAGCAATTCAAATTTGGATGCAAGCTTTTGTCAACATTGGAATGAACTTGGGTATATTG
>CAYSTF010000064.1:0-4388 GCA_964434125.1 uncultured Gammaproteobacteria bacterium | reverse complement strand
CGAAATTGAAAAAAATAATAAAAAAATGGAAGAGGTGGAAATCAAACGAACCGGTTCCTTTTCGACTTTAACTGAAAAACTTGAAGAACAAAAAACGTTAACCAATCAATTAAAAATTACCACCGAGGGCCTTAAAAATGTTTTAAGCAACAATCAACTCCGTGGTCAATTCGGTGAACAAGTCGCCGAAGATTTGCTAAGGATGTCTGGGTTTGTTAGTGGTGTAAGCTACGATAAGCAAGTTTCTGGTGATTCTTCCCGACCCGATTTTACTGTTTATATGCCTGACGGGATGAAGGTTAATGTCGACTCAAAATTCCCCTATCAAAATTTAGTCAAAATGAGTGAGGCCGATAATAAGGAAGAAAAAGAACGATTTAAAAAACTTTTTGAGCAAGATATTAAGACAAAAATTAAAGAAGTTACTAGCAGGGAATATATAAATCCCGAAGAAAATACCGTTGATTTCGTCATTTTATTTATTCCCAACGAAATGATTTTTAGCTTTATCTACGATCGTTTCCCCGACATTTGGCAGGAAGCCATGGGTAAAAAAGTAATCTTAGCTGGACCATTTTCGTTTACAGCAATTTTACGAATGGTTCACCAAGCTTACGACAATTTTCGGTATCAAAAAAATGTCGCCAATATCATCGGTTACATCAAAAAATTTTCCGAAGAATTCGATAGTTACAATAAAGGATTTAAGGATCTGGGAACCCGAATTGAAGCTCTTCAAAAACAATACACCGCAGTTGACACTACTCGGACTAAACAATTAGTTAAAATTGTTAATAAGATAAAAACTGAAGAAACTGGTAATTTAGAAGAACTTCATGAATAAAAAATATCTTTACTTTTCTTCATTTTTCTATTTGAGTTTGTTTTTTTTTGTAGTTTTTGTTTCTCCAAATTCAATTTGGTCTAAAATTTGTTTTTTCTTATTAGTATTTTCTGCTTTTATCTCAACTATTTATATTTTTTCAAAAAATCATTATTTTAATATATTTTTATCTTTTTATTTAACTGGTTTATTATTACTTTTGTTTTTCCACCAGTTATATTTAATAAATATATTTCTTGTAACCGCCCTATTTGTCTGTTTTTATTATATTTTTTATAAAAAACCTAAAAAATAGATCATAAAAAATGAGCATCCAAAAAGAATTAGGTCCGCTTTCTAAAAAACAAGTTCAAATATTTCCTACAGAAACGTGTAATTTGGAATGTAGTGGTTGTCCTTATCCCAACCAAAGTAAAGAAAAAAAACTGTCTCTTAAAAGGAGCGAGATTGACCCAGCCAACTGGAAATTAATTACCGATTTTTTATACAAAGAAGGTAATCGCCTCTTTTGTGTCATGGGTGGAGAACCTGCTTCCTACGATGGCATTGACCAAGTAATAAGCAATATAACTTGCCAACAAGACGCCTTTGTATTGCTCTCTACTAGTGGCGTCCATTTGTTGCATCAAGAAAAATTAAGAAAATCCATAGGTCAAGCCCTAGTCCAACCTTCTGGTAGATATTTCAAAAATGGTATTGCTATTAGTTTTGACAGTATACCAGTCGAAACTAAGGTTAAAAAAAGTTCACGAGATTTTAAAGCCACACAAGGTTTGAAATTTATTTTAACCATGCAAAACGAATTTCCCAATCAGCTTACTTATATTGCCAACGTGATGGTAAATCCCGAAAACCTAGCTCAAGTGTTGGAAATCCAAACTTATCTAGAGCAGCGAGGTATATACACAAATCTATGTACTCAGCAAGGTAAATGTTTTGGAAAATCCAATTCAATTTTTAAACCTAATGATTTTCCTCAACTAAGGCAAATAGGAGTAGAAATGATATCAAGAAAAATTAGCCAAAAGATGGTGGTAAATTCCGTTTCTTATCTAAGCCAACTACCCAAAATTATAGGGGCAGAGAATTATCATTGCTGGGATGAATCAGAAGGTAATCCTGTTCTTGATATTAGCCCAGATGGAAAAGTAAGATATTGCAATTGGACAAACCAAGGTCAAGACGAAACACCACCGGGAGAATCAATTCAGAAGTTAATAGACAAAAGCGTTCTTTGGGGAGATTTTTGGTCTCGATCAAAAATGATAACCTCTGATCTATGTGGCGGTTGTAGTTGGTCTCGTCGCGATAGGGGAATTATCCCTATGGTTGACTTCAATTCAGATATTCTAAAAAATACCAGTTTACCAAATTTTGATCCAGAAGATCCTAAGCTTCAGAATATTTGGGTTCAAGCTCAAATGCATACCACCTCTTTTTAACTTATTGAAACATATTTTCCCTCTTGACATCTTTTAGCAGTCATCTTATTATATTGCTAATATGTCAGAATTAACCCAAAGACAAATAAAGCTACTCAAATGTATTACCGAAGAGTTTATCGAAACCGCCAACCCAGTCGGTTCTGAAACTCTTGAAAAAAAATATTCTCTCGGAATTTCTTCGGCCACTATTCGAAACGAATTATCAACCCTAACCCAATTAGGATTTTTGAAAAAAAGCCATCTTTCCGCCGGTCGGTCACCAACTTCTATGGGTCTTAAGTATTATGTTAGAAATTTAATGACCCCCAAAAATCTCACTGCTAGTGAAGAAATTGGTGCCAAAGAAAAAGTCTGGGACTATCGAAACGAATTTGATCGACTACTCCATGAAACTACCAAAGAGCTAGCCAACAGGACTCGGTCTATGGCTATCGCTACCACTGATCATGGTCTAGTTTACAATTATGGTGCCTCAAATCTTCTCGAAGAACCGGAGTTTTACAACATTGATGTCACCAAGACAGTGCTTTCTTTATTAGATAATTCCAATTTCTGGTTTGAAATCATAAATAAAGCGGGAACCCTAGATGATGATAATATTGTCCATTTGCTTATTGGTGAAGATTTAGGTTTAGAACACCTTGAACCTTGTGGCTTTGTTTATCAAAATTACGAAGCTGGTCCTCACAAAGGAATATTAGGAGTCATTGGCCCAGCTCGTTTTCGCTATCCCCATATCGTTCCTCTGGTCGACTATTTTGCCGATCTTATCTCACAAATTACTCGTTAATTAATTTTTATGGTAAAAACAAAAAAATCTACTTCTAATCAAAGTGTCAAAAATTTGCTTCAATTGCAAGAGCAAATTAATACCTTAACTGATCGATTAAGTCGATCTTTGGCCGATTATTCAAATTTAGAAAAAAGAATCGAATCTCAACGACAGTTTTTTGTCACCTTGGCTACAACATCAATTATTACCAAAATGATAGAAGTTTTAGACGATTTATACCTTACTCAAAAACACCTTCAAGATCCTGGTTTAAAAATTGCTATTGACAAATTTTTGTCAACTTTACAATCAGAGGGTGTGGAAGAAATCGTAGCAGTCGACAAAGAGTTTGATCCGGCCATTATGGATTGCATCCAAATAGATAAAGGAAAAGAAAATTATGTTATTTCTGTAAAAAAACCAGGTTACAAATTAAACGGTCATGTAATCCGACCCGCACAGGTTATTGTCGGTAAATCTGACCCAATTACAAATTAATTATTATTTATACGAAAGCTCAAACGTTCTAACGTTCTGAAGCTCTAAAAATTATGTCAAATAAAATAATCGGAATCGATTTAGGAACTACCAATTCCTGCGTCTCAGTCATGGAAGGTGGTAGCCCAAAAGTTATTGTTAGTGCTGAAGGTCGAAACACTATTCCTTCGATAGTTGAGCCAATCAAAAAATTGGTTGGTGATTTGGCCAAACGTCAAATGGTACTAAATTCTCAAAATACTATTTATAGTGTTAAGCGCCTTATGGGGCGCCGAATAGACGACCCAGAAGTAAAGAAGACCCAGTCGGTCGCTCCTTATAAAATAGTCGCGGGCAAAGATAAAATGGCTGCTGTTGAGATTGAAGGTAAAATATATACGCCTCAAGAAATTTCGGCCATGATTCTGCAAAAATGCAAAACTGATGCCGAAAAATATCTTGGTGAAAAGGTTACAGATGCTGTAATAACTGTTCCTGCCTATTTTGATGATTCTCAACGTCAAGCTACTAAACAAGCAGGTGAAATTGCTGGTCTAAATGTTCAAAGAATTGTTAATGAACCAACAGCTGCTGCTCTTGCCTATGGTATGGACAAAAAGAAAAACGAAATGATTGCTGTTTACGATTTGGGTGGTGGTACTTTTGATATATCAATTCTAGAAATAGGCGATGGTATTTTTGAAGTCAACTGTCCTTCCCTGATTGTCTGTAAGTCTTCCATCATCAAGTAGCTGAAGTAATATATTGAAAACGTCAGGATGAGCTTTTTCTATCTCGTCAAATAGGATCACACTATACGGTTTTCTTCTCACCGCTTCAGTCAATTGTC
>CAYSTF010000063.1:2325-4416 GCA_964434125.1 uncultured Gammaproteobacteria bacterium | reverse complement strand
TTTATTTCTTCAAATATTTTAGGAATGAGAGCTTTTATTATATCTGATTCTGGTTTTGAAAAAGGTTGTAAGACATAGTCTTCTGTTGGAATATTGCCAATCGGTTTACCAATACCAAGCCGAACACGGTGAAACTGTTGTGTTCCTAATTGTTCGATAATCGATTTAATGCCATTATGTCCGGCTGGACCACGGTCAAATTGGACTCGATACTCCCCTACTGTCAAATCTAAGTCATCATGAATGATATAAATGTCGGATGGTGATATTTTATAAAATTGTGATATTTTTTGGACAGTGATACCAGAATTGTTCATATAACCAGTAGAAATGGCAAAAATTATTTTGTCAGTCCCCTGCCCCGCCGACAGCTTCGCAGTCTTGGCGGACAAGCCTAATTTTATTTCTAAAATTTCGGCAATAAAGTGTTTTTTGGTGGTTAGCGATGTGTTGTAATAAGTTTTTACAAATTCTTTAACAATTATTTGACCTAAATTATGGCGCGTATTTTGGTGTTCCTTGCCTGGATTCCCAAGCCCGAATATAAGTTTCATTGGTTTATTTTAACACCCTGCAGTTATAGGGTTAGTTATCTTAATGATATATATAATAGTATATAGATAGTTAATTATATATATAATTATATTTTGATGTGTATTTATACCCTAATCTTAGGTAAAATGAAATTTTAGCTTGGTATTAGCAGTCCTATGGTTTGATTGCTAATTGGTTTAATCCCTCTTCTGAGATAATTTTTGTGCCTAGTTTTTGAGCCGACAAAAATTTACTTGAATTTGATTTTGTATCATTACTTATTAAATAATCAGTGTTGGAGGTAACGGAATTGGCGATTTTACCACCAAGGGAGATAATTTTGTCTTCAAGGGTTTTTCTAGGAACTGATAGTGTGCCAGTTATGGCAAAAGAGAGATTGTTTAATGTCAAATTTCTAATGTCTAATGTCGAATGTCGAATGGATGCTTGAGATAAGATGGAGTTGATAAAATCTTTTCGGGATTGAATTCCTTGATAAATTTTTTCGGCTAGAGTAATTTTTATTCCAGGTAAGGATTCGAGTTGGGGGATGGTTATCTTGAGAATTTTTTCTGGAGTGTCAAAGCCGGCGTTGATAATTTGAATAATTCTTTGAGTACTAAAATTGGGAATTATGGCTGAATCTAATAGTTGTTTTAATGTTAGTAATTTTTTGGCTTGAATTTCACTGACAATATTGGTACCTGATTTGGTTCCGAGACCAGCGATGTTTTCGAAATCAGATACTGTAAGTTTGTAAAAGTCACCGGGTAATTTTATCAAGCCTAACTTATATAACTTAGAAATAGTCTTGTCAGAGATACCTTTAATTTCCAGGGTGTCGCAAAACAATTTTAAAGATCCTAGAATTTGGGCTTCGCAATTTTGAGAGTTGGGACATTTTAGAAATTTATTTTCTTGGATTAATTTGGTGTTGCACGAGGGACAATTGGTGGGTGCTTGGGCATATCCAGGAGTTACTTTATTGATCACTTTCTCAACGTGAGGGATAACATCTCCCCTTCTCTCTATTTGGACAATATCGTTTTTGTTAATATTTTTTTCTTTGATTAAATCGTAATTGGCCAGAGATGCATAAGTAATAATTGCTCCAGAAATTTCAATTGGGTCGACTTGGGCTACTGGAGTGATTGTCCCCATTGGTCCGACTTGCCAATCAATATTAATGATCCTGGTTTGGCTGGAACGAGAAGGAAATTTGTAAGCAACTTGACCTTTGGGGCGATTGTTTTTTGAACCAAGTTGATGTTGAATTTCGAGGTCGTTGATTTTTATCACCAAACCATCAATTTCAAACGGGTACTCTTCTCTATTTTTATTTAAAAATTTTTGATAAATATTTTCGATTTGGTTAAAGTTGTGGCATAAAAAATTATCGACAGTTGTAAGTCTATTTTTTTTGAGAAACTCAATTTTTTCGGATTCAGTTTGAAGTTGGAGGTTTGATGAAAAGATGTCTACCGCATAAAGACTACAAAATTCGGAGTATTGACCGTCGAGGCGCTGAGAAATGCCTGAGGCGGCATTGCGGGAGTT
>CAYSTF010000063.1:0-2225 GCA_964434125.1 uncultured Gammaproteobacteria bacterium | reverse complement strand
GGGAGTTTTTGGCGTAGAGTGTCTTCTAAAATATCCCAAGTGTGATCGTCCATAATTGGTTTTCCGCCGGTATAATAGGCTTTTTTGGCCTCAATCATCAATTCACCAAGTTTTTCGGGAGAAATATTTTCGAGTTCGGGTGAATCAAGAGTAATCATAAAGTATTATAACTTGTTAATCCCTCTAAATCTCCCTTTGACAAGGGAGACTTCTGATTTTTTCTTGTATTTTATTTTTAACATCTTGAATATTATTTAATATTTCTTTGTTGGTGAATCTGATAGTTTCAATCCCAATTTGACGTAAAAATTTATCTCTTGATTCATCGTAACCTTTCTTTTTGTTATGTGAACTTCCATCAATTTCTATAGCTAAATTTAATTTTGAACAATAAAAATCCAAAATAAATCTATTTATTGGTTTTTGCCTTAAAAATCTAAAACCAATTTTGTCTTTTTTTAGTATTGTATTCCAAATTTTTAACTCTGATAAGGTTGGATTATTTCTATTTATTCTGGAAAGTTCTTTTAATTCGTTTAAATAATTTATACTACCTCTTGGATTATTTAAGGCTTCGATAACAATTTTCTTTTTCATTTTTATCTCCCTTGTCAAAGGGAGAAACGGCGAAGCCGAGAGGGATTAATTATATATTTATCAGACAGTAGTAGGCGCCTTTGGTGGATCCACGTTTTTCGACCGCCCCGCTGTCAACAAGTTTTTTTAGATCACGCCAAATAGTGTCGTCGGAAACCATAGGAAGAAGTTGTTGGGCGTCGGGCATTCGAAGTCCACCAAATTGTTGCATGTATTCGACCAATTTTATTTGTCTTTCAGTAAGATGGATTTGTTTACCGCCTAATTTTTGTTTGAGTTTGATGTCTCGAGAGAGAGATTGAACTTTTTCCTTAACCCGGGATAATTCAATGGATAACGCTTGGGTAAAATAATTAATCCAATTAGTTAGATCACGTTTGAAAATATCAGAAGACAAAAGATGAGTGTTTTGAATGCTGTTGTAATAATCTTCGGCATTCCGATCAAAATATTCTTCCATAGAAAAAAGTCGGCGAATATCGTAACCTTGGGCATAAAGTGGCAACATAGCAAAAGCCCTAGAAACTCGACCGTTGCCTTCGATAAAAGGATGAATAGCAACGAGGATATATTGACTAATGGCTGATTTGATAGTGGGATGAATTTCTTGAGATTCGGGGTTGTTGAGCCAATCAACTAGATCAGTCATTAAATATGGGACTTCGATGGCTGGAGGTGGTCGATGAGCGATTTCTCCGGTTCGGGTATTTTTTAAAACAACTTGTTGATGTCGATATTTACCAGTTTCGGTATCTGGAATAATTTTGGTGGTTGTGAGAGCGTGAATTTTTTTGATAATAGTTTCACTGTAAAAAAATGGTCTTTTTTTGTCGGAACTATCAACATTTTTTTCTTCTGGAAGCGGCAAAGAAGCATCATAGAGAGACCAAAGTTCCTCAAGATACGACATTACATTACGGTAATTGATTACTTCCTGAATATCCCTTTCTCCGGCAGATATTTGATGGCCTTCAACGAGTCGGGCAACTTCCTGAAAAGTTAGGTCGTTACCTTCAATTCGAGTTCCATAATGAACTGTTCGGACAATAGCTTCTTGTTGAAATTGTTTTTCGTAGGCGGGAATAAGTGGTGCCTCGTCAATAATTGCCTTAGCGGCTTCTATATTACCGATATTTTTTAGAATCTGATTATTAATCGTAAAAACAGGAGAGAACATAGTTGATGAAATTATATCATTATTTTAAAAATTTTTGAGGGGAAAATGCGGGAATAAATTAGCTAGATAGCGGTTAGTTAATAGTAAGTAGCTATGATAATAAAAGAAAATCGAGGGCGGAGCGAGGGTCGACGTTGGCGTTGATCATTTGAATTGCTTTAAGAATTTTTTGAATAATTTGAGAGTTTTGCTGTGTTGGATCTTTTTGAATTAATTTTTGATAAATTATCACTTGGTTTTCTAAAAATGGTAAAACTCGATCTTTATCTTTTGAAAGGTTATCACTTTCTAATAGGTTTGCTTTTATTTCATGACTAAAAATTATTGGTTTAGTGTCTTTTTGAACTGAAAAACTGTTTTTTAACTTAACAATTTGACAGCGAGAAATGATGGTATTGATAATATTTGTTGGTTTACTTGATGTTAAGATAAAATAATTATTTTCGCCTGG
>CAYSTF010000062.1:0-4448 GCA_964434125.1 uncultured Gammaproteobacteria bacterium | reverse complement strand
GGTATTGGGTGATTTGATTGGGGTGGGGATATTAAAAAATGAAATTTCTCCGGGAGACAAGATAAAATTGGTGGTCAGTGAGGAAAATAAGTTTGTGATTGAAAAATTGTAGTTGTAAAAAAAAATGGTATCATTTGTGTATGAGTGTTGATGGCGAACCAATAAACAATCCGGAAGTAATCAGAAGAGCCGAGGTCGATCGGGTAAAGGGGTTAATTAAACAAGATAATCTAATATTTAGAGAACACAATGTTGATAGTCCTGGTCCAAACGATTTGGATGGTAAAGAAAGAGATTTAATTAGGAGTTTTGGATTGGCTAAAGTTGAGACTGTTCAGCAATTATTTGATTCGTTAAATGACCCTAATCGTGGGCATGAAGCTCCAAAAGAAAAACTAGATATTTTGGCAACAGCAATTTGTGAATCAATGATAGAAGCAGGGAGAAGTGATATTGTGGTGGCTGGTTCGTATTCTATAGAAAAACAACTACAACTATCAGGGTTTAACGCTAGAGACGATAAAAACGAAGATGCTCCAAGCTTTGCTTTTATGGTGGCACAAAAATTTAGAGAAAGATTTAGTGCTGGTGAGGCGAGAGATAGTGTAACTAATATTATGGAATATTTGGATTATATAAAAAATAGTGATTATCGTAAAAATGGTGGGTTAGAAGAGGCGGCTGATCAAGCTTATAAGGATTTGCTAAAAATTAAACTAAATATTCTTAATAAAAAAGAAATAGAAGCAAGGGCGGCGGTATTACAATACGTGTTTGAGTTAAAGGGGGGCGATAGAATTGTTACAGAGGTTAATAATAGAACCAGAGAGGAACAGGTATCAACAGAAAAAAAAGCCAGTAGTCCTGCGGAGAATTCAAGAGGGAATAGGGAAAATAAGAGAAAAAATCCATATCCAGATTTAGATACTATTGAAACAGAAACTGATGTTGATGTTTTGACAGAATTGGCAAGAAAGAACCTAGATTATATCGAAAGTTTGGAAGATTATTCCAATAAATATCGTTTGACTGGTCAACCTACAGACGTGTTGGATAAAATTTCGATAAGACTGTCATACTTAATCTCAGAATCTAAAAAAAATAATAAAGTAGACGATAAGGAAAAGTATGATTTATTAAGAGTGGAAATAATATCAAGATTGGCAATTTTTGATATTGGAAAGGCTATGCGAGAGTCAAATTTTAGAATTGCAGAGAAAGGAAAAGGTTTTGGGGTAGGAGATGCGATTGAGCAATGTGCAAAAAGTAACCGAGTGATGACGCCAGAGGTATTAAGGTTTTGTTTTAAAGAAGCAAAAAGGGTGGGTTATGATATTCCAGGAGCTTGGAATATGATTCAAGATGCAAACTTTGATTATGAGTCAATATTAAAAAAGGTGTGGGAAAGTGGTATGGCAAAAAGCCTATTTTCTGGTGACGATAAAACTACTGAAGAAGCAAAGCGAGTTAAGTTTTTGTCTATTAATCAAAAGATGTCATGTGTAAAAGGACAGAAGGGTGGCTTATTTATGGATTCTAGTTTTTGGCCAGATAGGGCTAGTTTGGTTGAAGAATATATAATTAGTCAATTGGGGAATAATGGTGAAAAAGCCTATCGGTTGGCTCAAGAATTAGTTGATGCGACTGGAGAAAGAAGTAGTTTTAATTTTGGTTTTATTAACGGAGATAGTACTTGTGAGGCAATATATTTTGAAGACTTTAGAAATGATGATGCTAGTAAGGGGAAAAATGTGGGACCAATGTCTAATCGGGGTATTTATAGTTTGGCACGTGGTTGGTTAAGAGATTTTTCGGATACAGATCATGGTTATGATTTAAATAAAAAAAATGGAAAAATATATGCTGAGCAAATACAATCGGAAAAAGCTATTGGTAAAAAAACAGCCACAATGTATTTTGGTAAGATTTTATCATCTTATGTATTGACAACCAGAGCTGCTCTGATGGATTCTGATCCAGATTTTAAGAGAATTTTAAACCCAAGTTGGGTTAAAGAATTGGTCGGTTCTTTTGATAAGGTTGATGTACCTTATGATGTAGTTAAAGGACTAGACGGACAATATAGGAAAGCGACCGAGGAAGATGATATGGGTGTGAAAGAAAAAAGTAGGTCGGGAGAACAAGATATTAAGACACTTTATGTATTGGGCTTGATGGAATTAATCCTCACAAAAAGTAGCATCGAATGGGATTTTAATTTAACAAGAGAGTTTAAAAATATTTTTGTTGATACTATTTTGTCAGATTCTAATAAATCATTTATAAATGAAGAACAATGGAAATGGTGTTTGGAACAAAAAATTGCTCACATAAACAGAAAGGGAAAGAATATATCATTGAATTTTAACGAAGGTGTTAAGTTGAAACAAAGAGAGGCTTTTAAAAGAAGTTTTTTTGATGACGTGACACATCCAAAAAAGAAAAGATAATAAATTTTTTTAGGGGAAAATTGGTGGTTTGGCAATTGGTGGTGTAGGGTTGGGTTTAATAATTGTCATATATTTATATTGTTATGGTCTTATACCGCCAGTTGTAGCTCCTTTGTTTTCTCCCGACCCTCCTGTTGCTGCTGCTACTGCTCCTCTTACTGCTTCTCTTCTTCTTCTCCCTGCTGCTCTGGCGGGCCCCGCAGGATTCCCTTCACCAGAGCCTTCTTGTATTGTTGGGGGACTGAATCTACTACCTATTCTGTTATAGACATTCTCACCGAATCGTTTTCCGGCATAGTCTTTGACATGTCCATAGGCGTCACGAGCAAGCCCAACTCCTGGTATCTTTTTATAGGCTTCACCGATGGCTGAGCCGAAAGCGTCGGGTTTAATCTTAAACACAGCTTCGGGGATTAATTTTGGAAGCTTAGAAATCATAGCTACTCCAGCTAGGCCGATTCCAACAGAAACAATACTGCCTCCGAGGGCTCCGGAAATAGTGTCAAGTTTTATTTGTGATGGGACCCAAAGCTTGTTACCAGAAATAACATCAGTTAGATAGTTAAGAGCAACAATAAATGCAGTTGTTGCTGGAAAGACGATAATATTGGCAATAATACTGGTCAACCAAGGAGTAAAACCCGACTTGGCAGTAGGAAAAGCCCCAAACCCGATTTGAAGAGGCCCAATAATTATTTTAAAAATGACCATAATATAACACTTGAGAAGACCAAAATAGAGTTTCATCATCCAAATAACAGTCATTACGGCCATTATTAGTGGTACTAGAAGAGCACCACCAACGAGTCCGACAACATCCCCGGCAGCACCGCCTACGACAACACCGAGATCTTTACCTAGTCCTCCAAGAAGGCCGCTGCCTAAACCTCCAAGCAAACTACCCAAAAATATTTGTCCGGCAACTTCTCCAAGAGCGATACCAGCATGGGCCGGAATGGCTCTGTTTACTAAATCGTAAATACCATAAAAATTTTGATTTAGTAAATTATTGAAATGATTTGGTTGAGTAAAAAATTCTATTACTCCCTCATAAATAATTTGGATAATATTACCTATCCAACTAGTAACCGGAAATCCTCCCCCTCCAAAAACAGTCGTTGGAAATAATTCTCCATTGAGAGAAACACCTTTAGCAGTATAAATTAAAGAAAGAATTAGACCAAGAAACAATTTTGAAAAATCAATAACCAATCCAGCAATGGCGTAAGAGAAGGTAACCAAAATTAAGGTTATAATAATTTTTGGGATAGTATTTTGGATTGTAACAGTGGCTTGGGGACTAATCTTGATTCGCAACATAATCATTATGCCAAGGATTATGAAAAAAAACGTCATTAAAACATAGACAGTATTTCTCATAACACGCCAAGCTGGAAGGATGGGGCTGAGGCCCTCGAACCCTGTTTGGGCATAAACAGGTTTGCCAAGGAAACTGTCTTTCATCTGGGCTAAATATTCGATACCAGAGACTGGTTGGTAATAAAGGGAACTAATCATATTGTTGGTTTGACCCAAAGCACCACCGGGGATATAGCCTTGTATTTTGATAGAGCCATCTTCTTCAAAAGGAATCTTTCCCCCCGTAGCAACTAAAAGACTCATCATATTACTAGATAGGGCGCTATCTAGCCATGATTCTTGGTTGTTGCCATTAAACATGGCGTCTTGTTGTGTTTTTAAGGGGTTTACGGCTGGGGTTTCGGCGGCAACAATGTTTTTGGTTGTAATAATGGCAAAAAAAGCAATTAAAATAACAATTAATATTTTTATGGTTGAAGAAAATAGATTAAAAAGTGGTAGGTCACGACGGTTAAGGCGATAAATTATTTTTTTGAATGTCATATTTATATTTAATTTTAACAGAAATTTAAAAAGTAAAATAGTTATTATGGGTAGACTACTGTTAAAGTATCAAGATTACGAACTCCATTTTTGACTAACCACTCTTGGGCTTCTTGCTTGGCAAGTTCGGTATCT
>CAYSTF010000061.1:0-4462 GCA_964434125.1 uncultured Gammaproteobacteria bacterium | reverse complement strand
GAATTGCGTGAAACCTAAAGTCCGAAATTTCGGACCATGGCAACCCGCAGCCGAGCTCTGACAAAATCGGAGAAGGTTCAGAGACTAAGTGAGTACACTTATAAGCACCCAAGTCCCGATTAAATCGGGATATGATATAGTCCAAGCCTGATTGAAATTTCAGGATTTCTTGTAAGCGGTAGGTTCGTGGTCCGAATCCACGCGGGGGAGCAATAATCAAAATACACGGTAAGATACGAAATACATGTTTGTATGTTATGGTTAAATAGAGGTAGTATAAATACCTGATAATTGAATATTTATTTAAAATATGCGATTATTGACTATGGAACAAACAAATATTGCCAACGATATAAACCGACCTGTTGAAACTTCACCAATTAACCCAATAACCCCTAAACCAAATAATATCTATAAATATTTATTTTTTGTTACCCTAATTCTGTTATTAGGGGTTTTTGTTTATTTTTATACAAATACAAACAACAATAATCCCCGACCAGTAGATAATATTATTTCTAAAATAACACCTTCCGTAATACCAACTGAGAAAATTATAAATGAAGTAACTCCAACTAATATAGTAAAAACAAAAGTTACTTATAAAGCCGTTTCTGTCCAAGATGACAAAAATTCAATTTCAAAACTTGTCTTGATTGACCAAGATAACAATGAGACGGTAATTGATGAATCAAAATATTGGCAAATGGCTGGCCAAACCTTAAAACCCAGTTATGGGGACTTTATTTTTTCATTAGATAATAATTTTCTCTACTATAATAGTTACAGTGGATATGAAGAAGCATCGTCTTTTTTATACGATATAACAAAGGGAAAAGTATTAAAATTAAATTTCTTTTCTGAAACAAAAGGTTTTACTTCAGATTCTAAATATTTTTATGCTTGTAGCGAAGCAGGAATGAACGGAGGAGGGGCAATAGTAAGAGATCTTATTTCATCAAAGAATATTTATAATCCTGACGATGAAGGTGATGATTCATATAATTGTCAATACGATAAAAGCATTGGCGAAGTAACGTTTTCTCAACTTTATCATTCTAGCGAAGATACAGGCAAAACACCTTCACAATACAAATTTTCACAAAGAACGGGTGTTTTAACTAAAATTAAATAATATTACTAATAAAAAATTACACAAAGCAAGTCCTAATTGAGTCCAAGGCGGGGAGCTAATGAAAAAAGCCGGTACTTTCCGGCTTTTTTCATTAGCTTCCTCTCTTGATTCTGACATCGCTTTAGCGAAGTGAGTTTATCCCGATCCTGAGCTTGTCGAAGGAGAGGGAAATCCGGCTAATTTCATTTTCTTTTCTTTATTCCAACCCTTAATCTCTTTTTCTCTTTTCACCGCTTCCGATTTTGTTTTATATTTCTCATTATAGATTAATTTCAGATCAGAAAACTGCTTAGTAAAAGTCGAATTCTTGCTTAGGTGTTGGTTGAACCTATGTTCTAAATCGTTCGTAATTCCGGTATATATAATTTTCTGATCACAAAGTAATAGGTAAACTGTCCACATAAAACATTTTATCGCATTATGAAGTGAGCTTGTGCTGAGCGAGTGTAACGAGCCGAAGTAAATCCTTGTGGAAGAGCATCTTGGACTATAACTATTTTTAAACTTAAAATTATTTCTAATTTTTCACACCCCATTTTGTATAATTAATCATGAAAACGGTTCGTATGGAAAAGAAAGATTTTATTTATTCCTTATTAATAATTTTTTGTGCATGTCTATTATTATTATTATTACTTTCGTCATATACATTTATTCTTTCATTTTTACTAATATTTATTGCCTATGTTAAACACAAATTAATCCCGATCAAAAAAGAACTGTTGTGGTATTTAGTTGTTTGTATTGGAAGTGTCTTGATAGAAATTATGTTAGTTAATGTTGGTGGGCTTTGGGAGTATTCAAATAAACATTTTTTTGATATTCCTATTTGGATGGCATTTTTTTGGGGAGTGATTGGCACTTCAATTGTTGTCATGTATGACAAATTTGTAAAGAGATAGAACTGGTATTTAACTTTCTCACAGAGCAGCCCTGATTGACTCCAAGGCGGGCGAGTAAATCTAAAAACTCTTTTCCATTAGATATTTGTGATCTTTTTCCTCAACTATTTTATAACCTAATTTTTTATAAAACTGCACTGCCGGATTATTGTCCCAAACCCTTAAACATATTATTTTAATATTTTTATTTTCAAATTGTTTCATCAGATTATAGCCAATTCCTTTACCCCTAAACTCTTTTTTTAAAAACAAACCTTTAACTTCTAAATTTTGGTCAATTTGTTTTATTTGGTAAAAACCAATAGGTTTTTTATTAAGAGTTAAAATTGTTCTTTCATGATAATCTTTTTCAAATCGTTTTTTAAATATTTTCTCATTGGGTTTAAAATAAACAGCCACAAAAGGAAAAATACTTTCTTCAACTAATTCAAATACAAAGTTGTAATCTTCTAATCTACATTTTCTTTTTTTTAACTCATCCATTTATTTATTGTACCCCCTACAGTCAAACAAGTATCAGACCCTCATTTCACTCAGCGCGCAAACCAAAATACTCTGTTATAAACATTTTTTTATTCCAATTAAAGGTTTACTGGAAATGTTATCTTTTGTGTGTTAAATTTTAATAGTTATGGAACCATCAAAAAATTTCGAATTCATACCTCAAAATTACGAATTTTTTGATGACCCTAAAGAGCGTAAGGAGCTTTTTAATTATTCAAAAGCGATAGCAGAATATTTAAGGGCAGAGGAAATACCTAATCTAATTATTGTAGATCGAAGCTCAAGACCACTATATGTTGGGGTTAGAGAGTATCTTCGTTCAAAATATCCAGACGAAACAATGCCAAATATGTATTTTGTAAACCCAAAAGGTTTCAAGGCAAAAGAGGATTTAAGTTATCGAGAAATAATGGATGTTATTTGTGAATGTATGTATAAAGGTGATACCATAGATAGCCCAGATCAAGTTAAAAATAGTGCAAGCATAATGGACGAATTTTCAAATACTTATACCGAGCTGATGAAAGACAAAAAAAAGCCTGTGCTTGTTTTTGACACTTGTATACATAGTGGAGATTCACTAGAACCCATTCAGGGCATTCTTGGTAAATTAGGCTTTTCAGATGTACGAATTGGAGCCGTTAATCCACCCGAATATGGTTCAAAAGTTCAAACAGATTATTATATTACAAGACGCAGGTCAGAGAAAGGTTGTTACCCATTTGACCGCGATAAAATTATTGAGAAAACTTTTAGTCATGTTTATTCTAAAAAAACAGAAGATCAAAAGAAAATAGATCGATCGGTTCGTCTACGTAAGGAGATTTCACAGATTATAAAAGAAAATATTAAATAGTTTTAAAATAATTTTTCCCCCTCCAGTCTGGTATTTTTTATCTTCAAATTTTCATACTATCTAACGGACTGGAAAACTTTTGATAAAATCAATCAAATGAAAATTGCAGTTGGTAGTACATCAAGTCAGAAAATTGGTTATTTGGAAGAAGTTTTAAATGAATTAGAAATAAAAGCCAGCTTAATACCTATTGAGGTTTCTAGTGAAATTAGTAATCAGCCATTAAGTAGCAATGAAACCAAAAAAGGTTCTATTAATAGAGCCAAAAATGCCTTATCCAAAACCGCTGATTGCGACTTTGCAATTGGCATTGAAGTTGGTTACCATCCCAACAAAAAAGGGGAATATAAAATGTTTTGTTACACCACCATTATTGACCCAAAAGGTAAAAAAGTTTCTGCCAAATCGCATCAACTTTTATTACCGGATTTTTATCAAAAACTTCTTAAGGACAATAAATACCTTTCTGATTATGTTGATCAATATTTATCAGAAAATCAAAATCCACCATACAAACAACTTGCCGTTATTTTAAAAACAAGAGAACCTCTGATTAAAACTGCCGTCAAGACTGCTATCTTTAATTACTCAACAAAAAAATAGTTTTTACCAAACCAGTTGTATTTTTCAAGCCAATCAAAAAACTTCAAACACTTTGTTTTTTGATTTTTCTCCTTTAATCAAAATTATTCCCGATTTTTTAACTTTCAAAAATTTAGATAATGATTCAACAACAGCCTTATTTGCTTTTCCTTCCAATGGTGGAGTGTTTACATAAACATGTATTGTCCCGATCAGATCTTTTTCTACCCGTGGATTTTTTGAATTTGGATGAACCACCACTTCTATTTTCATAATTCATTATATCTTTATTTATTATTTTTAAATTTACCCACCTCTCGAGCAAAATGATATTATCATAATATATGACCAAAAACCCTCTTATCAACGCTCTAAGTGCTTCAGTCTACATTGTCCTTGTTATTACTGTCATGACTTTTGCTACCAATCCATTACAAAACAAACCTGACACTTTTTTTACCCCAATTGTTTTTTTATCACTCT
>CAYSTF010000060.1:0-4616 GCA_964434125.1 uncultured Gammaproteobacteria bacterium | reverse complement strand
AAGTTTTGATTAACGATTCAAACAGGGGTTCCACCTGTGAACCATTGAGTCCGCACATATAATTAATCCCCTATTTTAGGGGATTTTTTAATTGATTAATGTCTATTTTAATAAAATTTTATATTAATATATATGAAATATTGCAACCTTAGGTGATATGTTGCATATTTAATTGTTTAGTTGTATATTATAGGTATATGAATAAAGAAAGTTTTAAAAAACAAATTGAAGATGCTAAACAACAAATTTTAGATGAAAAACTAAGAGCTGAAAGAAAAGCCGCAGAAGATAAAAATCGTGTAGAACAAGAAAAAAAAAGGAAAGAGATTGAAAGACAAAAAGAAGAAGAAGCAACAAAACAAGATGTTATAAAAAAATTTGCTGGAACGAATATTATTGAAACCTTAGAAGAAATAAGAGATGAAAAAATCCTAATTTATTACAAACATATAAGTTACAAACGTACTGAAGTAAAAAGTTTTTTTGGACGAAGAACTGGTTATTTTAATAAAGAGGAAATAGCGGAAGTAGAACCGATGAAGATTTTATTTGATAAAAATACTGTAATTGCTGAATTTGATTATTGGTATGACGATGGTGGCGAAAATAGACAAAGTGAAAGTGGGTGTCATTGTATAAGGATTACCAAAAATAACGAAACTTTTGGTTTGAAATATAACTACGGTAATGATTTTGATGTTTCATCAAATAATCCGTCAGATATTATTGGTGGTGTTGCTAAAATAATTGCAGCTAGGCAGTTGGGATAAGTTTTGTATCTTAATAGATAATTTAGACTGTTATTTAGATTGAGTTTATTCTGAAATACGTTCCAAGCTCGTCCCACATTGTCCGCATTACTGAAATATCGTTCGTTTTTACCATTTCTTCAAGGTAAGCGAACGATATTTTTTATATTTAATTTTCCCAACAATATTGGTTAATAAACCATTTTTTTGTAATTCGATACCATGGGTGCTTTTTCTTTTTTGACAAATAAATTTTTTATAGTATTATGGGCCAGCGTAGATATTTAATAATTATTCTAACTAATATAAAGTTAATTGAACACAGCGTTGAATTTACTTTATAAATCGGCACATTAAATTAAATGAAGGAGGTTGAAAGATGTCTCAAATAGTTTATCGGGATTATTCTTTTTATTCTGTTTTCTGTTTTAAGGTAGACGAAATCTCGAGAAATAAAAAAAGATTTCGATTTTCAGAGTAACTCAGTTGAAGAAACGGTGATTAATAGTGATTAAAAAAATCGGATAGATAGAAAAGGAGTGGTAATTATGGATACATTGAAGGAAGCTTTGACTGGTGTTTTGACGAGGGAAATACAGACTATCGGAATAATTTTGTTAATACTTATTGCTGTTGTCATGTTGTGGACGATGTTTAGAAATTCTCTTAAGATTATCTGGTTTCAGAAAAGAATAAGAAAACTGATTTTCTCATTAAAAAACAACAACGATATTGCGACAATACAAATGGTTGAAAAGATGATTGAAAATCTTTTGAACTTTTACGAGCAGTTTTACAATGTAAAGATTGATGATCTGTTTTCAAGAGAGGTAACCGAAAAAAACTTAACAAGCTTTAAAAAAGACATTGGTCCTTGGTACAACCTCAAAGGAGCGTTTGAACTTTATAAAAACAATAAGATAACTTTGGATGAGTTGTTTTTGTATTTGGTTTAAACTAGGGCGGCTGACTAGGCTAGTGGTGAATAACCATATTAGCTTAGTTTGCCGCTTTTTTTTGACAAAATGGTTAAAAATGATATTATAGGTTAATATATCTATTTATTAGTTATATTAAAAATATTTAAGGCTAAGTCGAACTCGGCGTTTGACCTAAACCTTTGTATATAATGCACATTTAAATTAATTACAGAAAGGTGTGAGAGTTATGGTTTGGTGCAAGAGAGTTGGTTTTGTCATTTTCTATCTTTTATTGCTAAAACTAGTCGTTACTAGTCGGCTATTAGGATTTGTCGCAATTTTGATAATTGTAACTGGAGCCTTGATGTATCTAGGAGTGAGCGAGTCTAGGGCAAAAAAGAGAGAAAGCGGTTATCAATTAGACGAGAGTTTTTCGGCGTTACAAGCGAGAAATTCACAAAAAAGAGGACTCTATAGCAATCCCTTACCAGTTTCTAAGAGACGAAATTAGGAGGTGTAATTATGGAATTATTGCTTGGATTTATCTTTGGGACCATACTCTGGAAACTGTACAATGACTTTAAGGTACCGATTAGGTCATTTTGCAAAATTTGGTTGCTTAAGAGATCTGTTAAAAAACATTTGAATTTGCTCAAAAAAAGCAAAGAATCGTTTGATGCAGAACTCTTGTCTGTTATGTTGCTGGATATGTTTAAGTTTTATGAAAACTCAATTTCTCGTCCAATTGTGATGGAGCGATTGTTCCCCAGCAAAAACATGCCCGACCAGACAGGACTTGACGACTTCGAGTTGGCTACAAAACAAATGCTTCTTCCTTATTATATGATTTTCCAAAACCTCAAAACATACGATCTTGGTCTAATTACGATGACTGAACTGCTTTTGAGGTTGGATAAAATTTGTTTGTAGGTGTGATGACTCTAGGTTAAATAGAATTTTTAAACATCAACCCTAGTTGGTACATCCAACATAACAAATATAAATCATCACTTTGATTTAGAAAGGAGAAACCAAAATGACTATAGAGGAATTTTTCTTAAAGCAATTACCAGAGGTTTTGGCCCAGGTTCTTCTTGGTGCTGTTGTGGCTATCGCAACAATAGCGCCAATATGTTGGTTCTTTTTTGGAAGGAAAAAATGTAAATGATTTAAATGTTGGCGGTCGATGTGACTAGTGGTGTTTCACCATTTTAGTCTCGTTGACCGCCTTTTTTTTTATTCCAAAATTCCGTCTAGGTTGACATCGTAGATGATTTCTTCTGTGGCGAGTCGATAAGATAAAATTTCTTTTTTATCAAACCAAATCGGGATTTCTTTTGAGGCTTCGTCAACTGATCCAGATGAGTGAATAATATTTCTAACAGCTCTAGAATCAGTATCAGCGGAAGTGTAAGAATCGATAGTGTAGTCTCCGCGGATGGTCCCAGGGAGAGATGAAAGCGGTTCGGTAGAACCGGTAATTTTACGAACTATAGCGACTGCTCCCATCCCCTGCCAAACCATAGCAACCACTGGTCCACTACTCATAAATTCAGTTAATTTTCTTCTAATTCCTTCGGCAAACTCTACTGGGTCTTTTCCGGGAAGGGGTAGTCCTTTGGCTTTGTAGGATTCAAAAGTCTTTGTGCCACTTTTAATGGCCCATTCAGGATCAATAGAATAATGTTTTAAGGTAGTTTCTTTAGTTGGGATCACCATTTTTAAACCAACTAATTTTAAGCCACACTGTTCATATCGTTTGATGACTTCACCAATAAGGCCTCTTTGGACTCCATCTGGTTTGACAATAACTAAAGTTTGTTCTTGTTTTGTATCATAATTTTTCATATTGCCATATTGTCTACATAAAATGTATATATTTCAAGGGGATAATGGTAGTTGCTTATATTGATGTATATCGATATAATACAATTATGGACAAAATATTTAAAGCATTGGCTGATAAAAATCGAAGAAAAATTTTAACTTTATTAAAAAATAAAAGTATGTCTGTCAATGAGCTACAGGTTAATTTTAATATTGGCCAGGCTACAATTTCTAGTCATTTATCTATTTTGAAAAAGGCAAAACTAGTTGACTGTAGTGTATTAGGAAAACAAAGAATATATAGGCTAAATGTTGATTTAATGTTAGCTTTTGCGGAAAATATGCGTAGATTTATTGGAAAGATGGATGAATATATAGTTGATGATATTGCAATTCGAGGTCAAAAGGTGTAAAGTAAGTTGTTTTAATAATTATTTATTATGCAACTTATTTAACATGAATTTTTCTAAGCTTATAAAAAAATATTTTAAATCTACTGAAGAAATTGTAAGTATGTTTTTGGGATTGGTGATAGTAATAGTAGTGACAAGTTTGGTTTTTAATTTTATCCAAAGGAGAAAAGGCGTGGTGACAATACCAGGTATAAGCGATATCAATATAACCAAAGAAGATTTAAACAATAGTAAAGAAACTATAACAATAGCCGAAAATAGTTACGAAGTATTAAAAAACGATAGTTTGTGGAAAATTGCAGAAGAAAAATATAATAGTGGATTTGCTTGGGTTGAAATTGCTAGGGCTAACAAGTTAGATAAACCATATCAAATCGAAGTTGGACAGAAATTAATTTTACCCAAAATTGATAAAAAAGAAGTCGTGGTTGCCGGTAAAAACACAGAAACGACAATCGCCGTAGGTGAGTATAAAGTTATCAAAAATGATAGTTTATGGAAAATTGCGGTGCGAGCTTATGGGGATGGTTATCAGTGGGTAAAGATTTGGCAAAAAAATAAGTCAAAATTTATTGATCCGAATAAATTAGAGATAGGAATGGTTTTGGATATTCCAAGCTTAAAATAATTTTCCTGTGCTAGAATATTTTGGTGCGGCTATAGTTTAACGGTAAAATGTATCCTTCCCAAGGATAGGTTGAGGGTTC
>CAYSTF010000059.1:0-4751 GCA_964434125.1 uncultured Gammaproteobacteria bacterium | reverse complement strand
TTCATTGTAAAACCTCTCTGTCAATAAATTGACATCTCCCCTTAAAAAAGGGAGAAATCAAAAATTTAAAAATTAAATTTTTCATAAATTAAAACTTAGGTTTTTGTAAGTGATAATCAGTATTAGATTCAAAAACACGAGCAATATTAACAGCAAGATCTTCTCGTAGTTGTGGAGTAATAATTTGAAGACCAATTGGTAAACCATCACCAAAACCACATGGGATAGAAATACCTGGAAGGCCGGCTAGTGTTGAAGGTTCAACTAACATATCTTCTAGTTCACCAAACATTGATTGACCTTCTGTGGCACCAAGTGGTAAGGCAGTAGTGGGAGAAGTTGGACCGATAATGGCGTCGACTTTTTGAAATTGTTTATCGAAGTCTTCAATTATTAAGGTCCTAACTTTTTGTGCTTGAAGATAATAGGCATCGTAATAACCACTTGATAATGTGTAAGTGCCTAACATAATTCGTCTTATGGCTTCGTCGCCAAATGCAGATCGGGGTTTACCATAACGAATTCCGGTATATCTGGCCAAATTTGAAGATACTTCAGAGCGTTGTAAAACAGTGTATACAGCGATTGCGTATTTTGGATCTAAAACATCAAGCTCAATAATTTCGGCCCCCATTTTTTTTAAAATTTCAACAGCATTTAAAACTGCAGTTTTTACTGATGTTTTTATATTAGTTGGAAAATAGGCTTTTGGTAAACCAATTTTTAGACCATTGAGATTTTTAAGGGGACTAGGAATTTCCCATGGTTTTTGAGGAATGCTAGTAGCATCTTTTGGGTCGTGGCCAGAAATAATCGACAAAAGTAATGCCGAATCATCAACTGTTTTAGTTATTGGACCTGGACAATCCATAGATGACCCCATGGCAATTACTCCATATCTACTAACTCGACCATATGAAGGCTTGAGACCAACAACACCACACCAAGCTGAAGGTTGTCTAATTGAACCAGCAGTTTCAGAACCAATCGAAGTGATGGCCTCATCACTGACTACAGCGGCAGCCGACCCACCTGAAGATCCCCCAGGTAAATGTTTTGGATTCCAAGGGTTTTTGGTTGGGCCAAAATCAGAAGTTTCAGTAGAAGAACCATGAGCCCAAGCATCCATATTGGTTTTACCAAGAACAAGAGCCCCAGCATCTTCTAATTTTTTAATAACTGTGGCGGTATATTGGGCAACATAATCTTTTAAAACATTTGAAGAAGCGGTGACACGAATATCTTTGATACAAAAATTATCTTTAATAGCAATTGGTATACCGGCCAAAGGTTTGTCAAAATCTATTTTTTTAGATTTTTCTAAAACCTTTTCTTTGTTGACTGAAACAAAAGCGTTTAAGGTTGGTTCTAATTTTTCAATTCTATCTAGACAATCTTGGACGAGTTCTATTGAAGAAAACTTTTTTTCTTTTATCCCCTTTATTGCCTCAATTAGGGTTAATTTGTTTAGATTCATAATTATTTTTTACTGATTGTAGCTTTAGTTTTAAAATAACCATTGTAAGTATCAGGGGCTTGCGAAAGAGCATCTTTTTGAGAAAAAGACTCTTCCACCTCATCGGTTCGAGTGACATTTTTAAGATGATTAGTTTGATAAGTTGGATCAATGTCTTTTGTAACAAGCTCTCCCAAAAGATCGATATAAGAAGCTGTTTCAGAAAGCTGTTCGGCTAAATAATTTTCTTTTTCAGGTTTAATTTCGAGTCGAGCAAGATGAGCAATATGTTTCAATTGATCAAGAGTAATTTTGGCTGAAGACATAGTCTATTTTACCTTATTTTCTTAAAATTTTGGCCTTAAAACGAAGTAGCTGCCAACGTAATTTATCAACTTGATTGTATATTTTATAGAGAGATGGTTTGATAACATAGTCGTAAGTGCCAACATATTCATACAATTGGCCATTAAATCCTTGCTTAAACCTATGAAACCCATAACCATTTTTCCCTTCTTTAGCATCAGGACCTAGGCAGCCCCACATATCAAATGTTTTGCATTTTAGTTTTTGGCCAAGTTTAATTGATTCCCACATCAAAAGTGTTGGTGCCATAACTTCACGGTGGATATCTAATGAAGCTCCATATGGGTAAAACAACTGATCTTTTAATTTAAACAACATAAATGCTGATAAAACCTTGCCCTGATAAGAAGCTAACATAATATGAGGCATATCAGTCTTTTTCAAAATCTGCCATAAATCTTCGTGATATTTTTTGGTGTGAAGATAAAAACCTTGGCGTTTGGTGGTATCAAGAAGTAATTTTAAATAAATTTCAAAACCCTTATCGTTGGTAGCTTCTTTTATTTCAACTCCATGGCGATTGGCAATTTTTATATTATAACGAGTCTTTTGATGCATCGCTTCAAGTAATTCATTTTCAGATCTGGTTAGATCAACTTTAAAAGTATGAGGATAAAAAGCAACTTTAGGGGAAACAACAAGTGACGGAAATTCCATACCATTGTCTGCTTTAGAAGTATCTGGTTCAAATTTTACAAAAATGGCGTTTTCTTTTTGGGCGATTTCTTTGATGTTTATGAGCATCTTTTCGTCTACCTTAGGACCACGCAAAATAGTGCCGATGGAATATTTTGTTTTAGGAATTTTGTGAAAACTAACGGTATAGGCAGAAACTATCTTTTCTTTTTGGTCAAAAACACCATAACGAAAAATAGAATGACCTTGTGATTTTTGGAATTCTCCCCAATTCCAGGTTTGGACTGGGTGAATCACAACCGAGTCATATTTTTTTTGGTCTTTGTCGGTGAGGAGTTTAGTATTCATTGGTTTAAATTATCAATTTAATATATATCTGGGTCGTAAATTAAATCGTCGTCGGAATTTGATTTGCGATGGCGATAATCTTTAACAATTTCAAATTGTTCTTCCAATTCTACCAAATTTGTGGGGATATCGGCTAAGAATCGGCTTGGTTCATTAAGACTGCTTTTCCCAAAATATAAACGTTGAGTGGCGTAAGATATATATAAATAATCTTTGGCTCTAGTAATTCCGACATAACAAAGACGTCGCTCTTCTTCCACTTCTGACTCATCAATCAAACAGCGTGAATGGGGCAAAATCCCCTCTTCAAAACCAACCATAAAAACAACTTCAAACTCCAGCCCCTTGGCTCCGTGAAGAGTCATCAGGCGAACTCCGTCGCGATTTTCTTTTTTCTTATTTTTTTCTTGCAAAGAATATTCTTGTTGGACTAAGGTAATATTTTCCAAAAAATCATCGAGTTTGGGGAAAGTAGCGGCAACAGATTTTAATTCTTTGATATTTTCGATTTTCTTTTGGTCATCTTCATCTTTTGGATCATATCTGTCTAGATAACCAGAATTTACAACTAATAATTCAAGAATTTCAAGTGAGCTAAGAGAGTCTAAATTTAAGGTTTTTAATTTTTCTAAAAATACACTTAGTCGTCGCTTACCAAATATTTTTCCTATTCTATCAAGAGATACTTTATCTAATCGATTGTCAGCAAAACGCATCATAGCTAAAATATCTTTTACTTCGGCTCGTTCATAAAAGCGAATTCCCCCTATTAGAACATACGGGATACTATACTTTAGGAACGCTTCTTCTAGTACCCGAGATTGGGCGTTCATGCGATAAAGGACGGCAATGTCACGTAAGGGAATACGCATATTGTCTTGGATAAATTTGATTTTTTGAGCAATAAATTCGGCTTCTGATATTTCTGAATTTGCTTCGTAAAGTTTTATTTTGTCAGTCGATTGTTTTTCTGTAAATAAATTGAGTACTGGGTGGGAAATGTTTTTGGAAATCACAGCATTGGCGGCATCTAGGATAATTTGGGTTGAGCGATAGTTCTGTTCAAGATTTATGGTTTTGGTGTCTTTAAAATCAGTTACAAAGTTTATTAAATTTTTGTAATCGGCTCCTCGCCAACCATAGATTGCCTGAGAAGCGTCACCAACAGCGGTTATTTGACGATATTTTTGAGCCAATAGTTTGGTCAATAAATACTGAATTTGATTAGTATCTTGATATTCATCAACCAAAATATAGCGATATTTATCTTGATATTTTTCTAAAACCTTTGGATATTCAATAAATAATTGGACTGTCCTAAAAAGTAGATCATCAAAATCAAGGGCTTGGTATTCTTGAAGTTTTTTTTGATAAACCTGATAAATTTTACTGGAATATTCCTGAAAAAAACCACGAGACTGTGCCAGCATATCTGCTGGAGTTTGAAAAGAGTTTTTTGCGGCTTGGATGAAATACATTATTGTCGAAGGCTTAAACTCTTTGGAGCTAAGATTAAGATCTGCAAGAGATGACTTTATCAGTGCCTCTTGGTCAGAAGAATCATAAATTACAAACTTATTATCAATCCCTAAGTGGTGACCATCAATGCGAAGAATTCGACAACAAAACGAATGAAACGTCCCAGCAAAAATATTTATTGATTGTAGATTGTTGGTCCGGGGAATTAATTTTTGAAGACGATTTTTCATTTCATCAGCGGCCTTGTTGGTAAAGGTCAAGAGTAAAATTTGATCCGGAGTAGCTATTTTTTGTTTTATAAAATATGCAGCCCGATGGGTTAGAACCCTAGTTTTTCCAGACCCAGCCCCGGCTAATAATAACAGTGGAGAGCCAATATAAGTTACTGCTTCTTTTTGTTTCGAATTGAGGCCTTCTAAAATATCAGACATGTAGACTTACTATAGTTGGTAAATAGCTGTTTTAC
>CAYSTF010000058.1:0-4775 GCA_964434125.1 uncultured Gammaproteobacteria bacterium | reverse complement strand
CACAAATAGATTTTTATAAAAAATTGGTCGTATCTGTTAGAGAACAGTTACCAAAAAATACTAAATTATCAGTCACTGCCTTGGTTTCTTGGTGTACTATCGACAATCCATGGTTTGTCGATTTACCCCTCGATGAGGTTGTACCAATGTTTTTTAGGTTAGGTAAAGACGAAAATTTGTATTGGCAAAAGATAAAGGAGGGAAGTCTGAAAATTAATTCAGTCTGTCAGAAATCAGTCGGCATAGCCACCGATGAACCGGTGCCAAACAAAGTTTATCTTGTAAACAAGCCTATATACATCTTTAATAATGTTTATTGGTCACCGGCAAATTGGGCTATAATCAAATCAGAGATATTACATAAACTAGATGAATAAATTAATAAAAATATTATTTTTAGCTTTGATTGTTTTTTTATCTTATAAATCGCCCATTCTGTCTTGTGCTCCAGGTTTTCCCGAATATATTTATGACTCAAGCCAAATTCTTGAAGACTACTATCCTCTAATTCAAGGGGTTGGAAGTAGTGATTATAAAACAAATCCCCTATTAAATAATAATTTTGAAGTAATTGCTCCAGTATGGGGTCCAGAATATCTGTTTCCCGTATATTTATCTTCAATAAATAAAGATATGCCAGAGACAATCAAAAATGCCTGGGCTAAATACACCGCTGATCGTGAATATTATGCAAAACTAAAACGAAATGAACCAGAAGCCAAGGAAACAGGAGTAGATTCGCCAGTAATGAATCAAGAAAAATCAACTTTCACCTTTGGACAAAAGTTGAAAGCCTGGTTTGACAGTATATTTAACCAAAACAGAACCGAAGAAGAAATGCAAAACGAGTATAAATTAGCAGCCGATCAATACCATAAGGGTGATTACGACAAAGCCATTCGCTTGTTTAGCGCAATCTATAAAAACAAAAGACAGATTAATCGAGATAAGGCCGCTTTAAGCTTAGGCTGGTCCTATATTGCCAAGGCTAACCAGCAGTATGAAATCGATTTAAAAAATGAATCTAAAAATGCAGAAAGTGATTTAATAAAAAATTTAAAAGTAGCTCAAAATTATTATGAAAAAATAGCTACTGACCAATCATTATCAGAAGTAAAAGTAGAAATAGATAAATACCTAGATTATGTCTTATATCGAACTGACCCAGTAGCCCGAATGACCCGAGCAGGAAAGGTGATGTTGACAACTTCTGACCCTAAAGAATTTTTAAGAAATCTTAATGATTATATTCCACTGTGGTACAAATATTTTTATCGACACATTGTTTATCAAAAAGAAGTACCAGAATATAAAGAATTTAGTCAAAAAATCAGAGAATCTGGTGATGAATTTAGTCAATTTTTACTTGCCTGGACTGACTTAAACTCTAATAATTTGGATCAAAACTTGAAGAAATATAAAGATACGAAATCACCTCTGTGGTTGATTGTATCTCAAAGGCAAGCCAATCCCGAAAGTCCCCAGTGGACGTACTTAGGTGAAGAAGTTAGTGCCGTAGCACCAATCTCTCCATTTTATCTATCAGCTCAATATTATCGACTGTCGACACAAATTAGTAATACGGAAATGAAAACTGAGACAAAATCTGCAGTTTCAAATTTGATTTTAGAAACTGATAAAAATAAGCAATACAGTGCTCAAAATTTATTTAATAGTCTAATGTTTAACCTCTCAGACACTATAGAAGAGAAGCAAAAATACTCTCTGATGAATAATCTCAATTCCTATTGGACATTTTGGGACTCAACTAGTTGGGCTCCTTATTATCAATATTTAAACTATGAAAACACCAATAAGGAGAAGTTTTATTTCATTAGTTATGAAATGAAAAACCTGCTATTGTCTGCGGATACTGAAAAATTGAATGAATTATTATCAAAGGAGAATATATTTACACCACAAATTAAGCAGTATCTTAGGTTAGTTTTGTTTACAAAATCGGTACTAAATAATCAATTTGATATTTCTAAGAATATGGCCGTGTTGTTATCAAAAAACAACTCTGAAATAGCAAAAGACTTGTCGGTTTTTATTAAGACACAGGACCCAAATGAACAAAAATTTTTAGCTGCAAAATTTATACTAGATTACCCGGAAATTACTGATGCTTCTAGCCAATCTTTTGATGAATTTTTACAATATAATGTAAAAACAATCAAAGAAATTGACGACTTCAGGAGAAATTGGGCATTTGAAGATCAATGTGCAATGAGTGGTTATCCTAATTATTATGAAAAATATGAGGAATATAAAAAAATACAGGTAAATTCAGATGATTTAACTGTGAATAAAATTGGTCAAATTGTTATCGATTACGCAACAAAACACCCAAATCACAAATTAGTTCCTGAAGCTCTTAGTAAGGTGGTTGATATGGTGCATTATGGATCTTGCACTGACAAACAATCAGGCGAATATGCTAAGAGGTCTTTTCAGTTTTTGCATTCGAATTATCCTAATAGTTATTGGGCGAAGCAAACACCATTTTGGTATGAAAATTAAACAATTGGGCTTAATTATAATTTCAGTTTTATTGATTTCTTTTTTATTAAGTAAAAATAAAGAAAAATCATATAAAAATTTGTCTAGCAAGCCAAACGAAGAGGAAAATACAAAAATTAAAGATGATAAGATTAAATATTATAGAAATATATTAGTAACGATTGGCAGTAATCAAATTGTAATAAACCCTACTTCTGTTGAAATTAATATTACTGAATTTGGTGGTGAAAAATTGAATCCAAAAGGATTAATATTAGACTCAACTAATTATCCTAATTTATTTGAACCTGAAGAAGAGTTTGCTCGTATTCATACAAAAGAAATATCTGGTGGTGACAAATTGGATACAAAATTAATCTACATTGCTCGTCAAATTCCCAATCACGGAGATATTGCTGATAGCTATTATGTTATTGTTGATCCAGAAATTGGAAAAGTGGTTGATACTGGATACAACCTACTTTTTGGTAATGTTCATTTTGAGAATTCGTGTACTAGCTGTGCCCTACCAGTTTTATTATTTAGAGAATATGATCGACAACAACAAAAATTTGTATTATCAAATAATAAACATCAAAAAGAATTTAGAGATTTATTAAAACAATATGAAGAGCGTGGCAATAAAGAAATATGTCGCATTAATGGGAAAATTAATTTAATTAATGAAGTAATAAAAACTAATAAAGATAATGAGAAATGTGGTGATATTAATGATCCTGACGATAAACCTGCGGAGTCTTTTATAACAGTTGGAGAATATAAACAAATTATTAATAAAATTAAAGAAATTATTAATGGAAAAAATATTGAAATGGTTAGTCGAGGTTTTTATGGAGAAGGACTAGCTCCTTTATAGAAATATTTATTAATTAATATCTTGAAATGATATTATGAGTTATGGACAAAGATAAAAAGAAAGATATAAGTAAAGCAGAGGATAAAATAAGGTTTAAATTGGCAAGAAAATTGGCTCAAGTAATAGAATCGAGTTTAGAATCTTTTGGAATAGTTTGTCGAGTTGTAGAATTTAATTTTCGTCCTAATGACATTGAATATTGCCTTGAATTAGTTTTGGGAACATCAGTTGAAGAAGTTATAAAACATAAAAAAGATATTGCTATGGCAGTGGCATCTCCAACTGGAGAGGTAGAAATTGAAGCCCCAATTCCAGGAAGGTCTCTTTTTGCAATAAGAATCCCTCTAAAGGATGAGTGGATGAAATCGCAATATGAATACCACAACAATCAAGAAAAATTAATAAAGGAAACGACTCAAAAAGCTCAAAACATAGAAACGGAATTTCCAAAAACATTTCGAGAGTATTTTGCTATGGTTTTTTATATCATCCAAGGAATTTTGGATATAACATCAGTGTTTTTAAGAAAATTAGGTAATTTTATTGAAGGGAAAGAACATTAATATTAATTATTAAAATATGCTTAACTACAATCTAATAAAAGAAAAACAAGCCGACTATGGTGACGGTATTGATCCGTTATTTGATGAAGCAGTGAGGTTAACGTTAGAACTTAATAAAGCGAGTTCATCTTTGCTTCAAAGACGATTAAAGTTAGGTTATGCCAGGGCGGCTAGATTATTAGATCAACTAGAACAAGCTGGAGTAATCGGAGTGGCAAACGGATCTTACCCGAGAGAAATTTTAATAAAAAATACCAATGAGGCTTGGTTACATAAACCAAAACCTCAAATGGAGAAGACTGAAAAAGAACCAGAAATTATTTTAAACTGGAGTAAAACCAAATATGCTCTTGATAAGACTAATGAGTTTGAAATTGATTTGGGGTTAGATGAAAAGAAAAGTAAGATTAAATTTAATTTATCAAAGTATGGAAATTTGATGGTTGTGGGGTCTCAATTTACGGAAGCGACTGATTTGTTAAACAATATTTTGGCTACTAGTATAGCAAAGTATTCTCCGGATGAACTAAAAATTATTGCTATTGATGGGGCTGGCGGTGATTTGATAATCCCAAACGATGTTCCTCACATGTTGACTCCACTAATTGTGGAGGCAGAAAAATCAATTAGTGCTCTTAAGTGGTTGGTAATGGAGATAAATCAAAGAATTAAAAAAGAAAGAAATATGAATTATAAGATTTTGATTTTGATTAGTTCTTTAAGTCAATTGTCTCTTTTTTCACCATCAGAGATAGAAGATAATCTTTATCGAATAATCTCAATTGGAAGAAAATATGGAGTGTATGTGGTGATCGGGACTGATTATCCTGATC
>CAYSTF010000057.1:0-4831 GCA_964434125.1 uncultured Gammaproteobacteria bacterium | reverse complement strand
TTTTTAACATTTTTCATAAGATCAGTAGATTCTTGTTGTAAAACTCCGCCGATTATTTCCATTTTTTTACCATTTGAAAGTCGAAGTATTTTGGCATAATCAACGGCGTGATAATCAGTTATTTCGTAAAGATTATTGGGAATATCTTCTTGAAAACTACCAAAAACAATTTTGGTAAGACCGGCCCAGGCGGCACAAGACAGACACATGGAACAAGGTTCAACAGTACTATACATAGTACAACCATCAAGGTTGTAAATTTTTAATTTTTTACAAGCTTGGTTGATAGCATTGCTATCGTTATGGCCGGAAATTTCAAAATTGGCAACACTACTATGACCTTCGGAAATTATTTTGTCATCTTTGACAATGATGGATAAGATTGGTGATTCTCCCCTGTCTAAACGATCTTTGCCTTTTTTAATAACAATTTTCATAAAATCGGTGTCTGTCATAGTATTTGTTTAATTTGTAAAGTATTTATCCCTCTCCCAATTTATAACATTATTTTTTATATAATTTTTGATGGTGAAAAATTGTTTTTCGTCTTTAATAATGACGTCGTGATAACGTGGTTGCCAGGCAAAGAAAATGGTTTTGGGGTTGATTTGATGGGTAACAGCGGATTTAAATTGTTTGATTGCTAATGGAATTGTTCGGGAAGAACGAATGGCTATTCGATGATAAAAATAATTATTGTATCTTTTGGTTAGAGACGCAACATGATGTGTCTCTACATCGATAAAATTAGGATGTTTTAGATTTCGTTGACTGTCTCCAATTAATATTTGATTGGGATGTTCTTGTAGAGACGCCATATATGGCGTCTCTTTTAAATCATTTTTTTGTTGATTTGAATTAATTGATTTAATATTGGTTTGGTTTGTGGCTAGAGACGCATTATGATGCGTCTCTATGGGGTTAAATGAAGTTGGTTTAAGACTTAATAGTAAATGTATATGATTAGGCATGATTACGGATTCACAAATTAAAACATTTTTAAAATGTTTAGGAATATCAACAAGACATTGATTAACAATTATTCCCATTTTGGATAATTCCATTTGGTGATTAATTATTTTGCCAAAGAAATTATTATGACGATAAGTACAGATGGTAATAAAATAAATACCAGGAGAAGAATAGTCAAAATTTTTAAGACGAGAAGATGAGACACAATATTTGTCGGCAAATTTCGTTTGTTTATCTTCCATGTTGTTTATATTTGTAGAGACGCATCATGATGTGTCTCTACAATACATAATTTTATTTTTTCTTTTCAACAAAATATTTTTTGTTTTTAAGTTTGTCGGGGAGAAGAGATTCTTTGGAATACATTTGATAACCCTTACCGTAACCAGCGTCTTCCATTAATTTAGTCTCAGCATTGCGAAGATTAAGCGGTATTGGGAGATTACCGAGGTTTTCGACATCACGGCTAGCAAGTTTGAAAGCCTCGTATGATTCTCGACTTTTGGGAGACTTAGCTAAATAAGTGACTCCATGAGCCAAATTTATAGAACATTCCGGATAACCAATTTGGGTAACGGCTTGAAAAACTTGATTGGCCAACATGAGAGCCGATGAATTGGCAATACCAATATCTTCACTAGCAAAAATTACCATTCGACGAGCAATAAATTTGGGATCTTCGCCGGCATTTATCATTCTGGCTAAATAATAAAGAGCAGCGTCGACATTGGAGGCTCTCATACTTTTGATAAAGGCAGAAATAGTATTGTAGTGTTCCTCCCCTTTTTTGTCGAAACGTAAAAACTTATTTTGGAGAGTATTGATTAGATCTTCTTTGTCTAATTTGCCGTAAAGAGTGAAGGCATTATCAATCATGGTGAGAGCTTGGCGAGCATCACCATTGGCCATTTTAGTAAGCCATTCTTTGGCAGCTTTGGTAATAGAAACTTTTTTATGACCCGCCTTCGCTAAAGCTTCGTCGGGCGAGACGTGCCGATTTAATTCTTTGATTGCCCTATCAATAACCTCAGATATATCATTGTCAGTTAACTCCTCTAGGATAAAAACCCGACAGCGGGAAAGAAGTGGAGAAATAACCTCAAAACTGGGGTTTTCAGTTGTAGCGCCGATTAAAGTTAAAAGTCCCGACTCAACAAAAGGTAACAAAAAATCTTGTTGGGCTTTGTTGAACCGGTGAATTTCGTCTAGAAATAATATTTTTTTGTACAACCCTGGATTAGTTTGGTTTTCCTGACCAACGATCTTGCGAATATCATCTTTGCTAGCGGAAACAGCTGAAAGTTCGTGAATTTCGGCATCAGTCTCTTTGGCAATTATTTTAGCCAAAGTGGTTTTGCCAACTCCTGGTGGACCCCAAAAAATCATAGAAAAAACTTGATGATTTTCAATCGCAACTCTAAGAGGTTTACCCGGACCAACAAGGTGTTGTTGACCAATAAATTCGTCTAGGTTTTTGGGGCGAAGCAGAGAAGCCAAGGGTTGGTTTAGCATTGATTAGTAAATTAGATAATTAGTTGAGTAGATAAGTAGTAATATGGTGTTTGGGTAATATTCGGGTAATAAGTCAGTATAACTTATGTAGTATCGCTGGTCAATTTGGATAAAAAAGTTTTGTTTATTTTTTATGATTTAGATATCGAATCACTAGCACAACAGGGACAAGTATTGGGATAAAAACCACTATATAGATAATAATAGAACCTAATCCCCTGAAAAGACTGACTAAAGATCGAACTGCATTTTTGAAAATTACCATTGGTCGCCACTCATTGGTTGGGGCGTAAGGAAGGGCTAATTCATCAGTGGATAGATAAATAACAACCTTGCTTAATTTGGCTGATTGTTCAAAATATTTTTGCTGACCCTTAAGATCGTCAATCTGGGACTGAAGAAAAATAAGTTGCTCTTGAACACTCATAATGTCAACTACTTTGTCGGCTTTCAATAGTATTTCTTCATACTTAGTTTTAGTTTTGTTTAAAACCTCAAGTCGAGATTCCAAATCTACATACTGGTCAGTAACGTCGTTGCCAGATACAGATTCTGAGACGACTTTGACGGCAAATTTTTTGAAAATTTCTAGGGCCTCTTGCCTTTTTGCTTCAGGGACTCGTACAGAGATAGTTCCACTGGCAGCAGCTTCTGGTTTATTAAGCGAAGAATTTATCAAAAACCCACCAAGGTTTTTGGTGGCATCTAAAATACTATTGATGGTCTTGGAAACATCTTTGACCTGTAATGACAAACTAGTGTCTTGTATAACAAGCCTGTCTGAACTTTCTGACGGAGCCGCATAGTTACGGGAAATTCCAAATTTGGCAGAGGAAAGGCTGGCATAACCGTTGTCTTGAGTTGCATATTCGGGTGCCATCATTGGCAATGAAGTGGTGAGCGTAGGAATTTTATCTTTGACCAAAAATAAAACAACTAAAATCAAAACAATTACAATCCAATTTTTCTTGATAAAGGTATTCATAAATTAGTTTAGCACAAAGAAAATTTCTAGCTGTTTTACCAAATAATCTTAAATTTAAAAAAATATTTTAAAAAGTTACATTTTTATGATTAAATGGACTAATGAGAACGAAGATTAAAATCGTAACGGTGATGAGTCTCTGTTTGATTGGAGCGGTATTTTTGCCTGGATGGAAACAATTTTTTTCAAAACAAGGAAGAATAGACCCAAATAATTTAAAAGAAGAGTATGACGAAAACGCTAGTTGGGGAGTTTTTGATAATAAACTAGTCAAAATTCCTCAAAGGGATTTAGAAAAAGAAACAAATATATTGGGAGAGAGTACTTTAATGACTAAATCCATGGAAACCAATAAAAGAATTGAGGTTGATTTAACGAACCAAACAACTTCAGCCTATGAGGGCGATCGCTTGGTTTATCAATTTTTGGTATCTACCGGTAAATGGGATAGAACTCCAACAGGAAATTATCAGATTTGGACAAAAGTTCGTAAACAAAAAATGTCTGGCGGTTCAAAAAGTATGGGAACATATTATTATTTACCCAATGTTCAGTATGTAATGTTTTTTTATAACAACAAAATACCTAAAAAAGATGGCTATAGCTTTCACGAAGCTTATTGGCATAATAATTTTGGAGTGCCGATGTCACATGGATGTGTCAACATGAAACTAGCTGAATCTAAATTACTATATGAATGGGCTGATGTTGGAACAAAAGTCAAAATCTTTGGTAAATATAGAACAATATTACCTAAGAGATGATGTTTATATTGTTGATAATTAGTTTTTTTGTTCGTCTAATTGGAATCAATCAATCTTTATGGCTAGACGAGGCAATTACTGCCAATGTTGTCAAGTTGCCAATAAAACAGATTGTTACCAATTTTTCGGTAAATGATTTTCATCCTCCATTATATTATTGGTTTTTAAATGTTTGGGTAAGAATCTTTGGTGATAGTGTGATATTGATGAGACTGAGTTCGGTGTTATTTTCGATAATTACTATTTGGTTAGCTTATTTGATCGGTAAAAAAATTAATAATAAAGAATATGGTTTATGGGTGGCGATTTTGGTGGCGGTAAATCCACTTTTGATTTACTATTCCCAAGAACTAAGGATGTATTCGATGGTGGTTATGTGGTTAACCGGGGCGGTATATTTTTGGCTAAAAATAATTGATCCTTCGGCTAAAACCAGAACAAATTGGAAAAACATTTTAGGATTTAATTTGATGACTTTTTTGGCGTTTTGTACTTTTTATGGGTCAGTTTTCTTAATAGGAGCGATGATGATTTATCCGTTTTTTACAAAAAAATACAAATTATCTTTTTATTGTAGTGTTGGACTAGTGGTGGCGAT
>CAYSTF010000056.1:2994-4863 GCA_964434125.1 uncultured Gammaproteobacteria bacterium | reverse complement strand
GCTCTAACCAACTGAGCTAATTGCCCGAAGAAAAGTAAACCTATTTTATCAACAACTCGGTCAAAATTAAATAGTAGAGATAAATTTTAAAAATGGGATGTTAAAATTAAGAGTGAAAAAGAATAATTTTTTTAAATTTGTAGGTTTTGTCGGGGCATTATTTTTAATGGTTTTTGGAAATATCGGTAATTTTTTGAGAACCATCGGGTTGGTGGCAGAGAAAAGAGGTAAGAAAAATAAATAATGAAAAAAAATATATTGGTTTTGGGTTTATTAGTTTTGGGATGTATGGGGTTTGGGTGGTGGAATAAAAATCAATTTTTTTTAAATCCACTATCCAATAAAAAAGTGCTTCGAGAAGCTCAGAATAAAATAAAGGTGTTTGGGTTTTTGCCAACCTGGATGGTGGGGAAAACTAAACAATATACCAATGAAATTAGCCATTTAGTTTTTTTGGGGGTAGAAGCGGACGAGAAAGGGAATTTAATCTGGGATACTCAATCAAATAAAATAAGAGATAACGGATATTTGAATCAAAAAAAAATAATTAAAGAAAATGGAAGAAAAAATATTTTAGGGATTAAGTTGTTTGATGATGAAAAAATAAAAAAAATGTTGGCTGACAAAGGGGCAATGGTTAATTTGATAAAACAAGTTAAAGAAATAGTAATAGAAGACAATTTTGATGGAATAAATATTGATTTTGAATTTCAAAGTGATCCAATAGCAATTTTGAATCAGGATTTTGGTGTTTTTGTTGATGGACTGAAATTGGCTGGGATTAAAGAAATAAGCGTAGACGTGTTTGCTAATACTATTATTAAAGGGGATGAACAAAAATTGAAAACACTGTTGGACAAAGTTGATAATTTGGTGGTGATGGCTTATGATTTTCACCGACCAGGGGTAGATTTTGCTGGAGCAGTGGCTCCAATTGGGTCTCCGGTTGGTAAGAGAAATATACGTGAGGTGTTGGAAAAAATTATTAATGTGAACCTGGATAAAGAAAAGATTATTATGGCCTATCCTTTGTATGGTTATGAATGGGAAACCTATACTAAAGATTTTGGATCACAGATAAAAAGAGGTTGGTATCAAATGTCGAGTTGGAATAGAACTAAAGAATTGATTGAAGAGAAGAATTTAGAGGTTAAATGGGATGAATTATCAATGTCACCATGGTTGGTATTTGAAGAAAAGGAAAAGATTCATCAAATATATTTTGAAAATGAAAAAAGTCTGAGTGCAAAAATTGATTTGGTGAAGCAAAATCAATTAGGAGGATATGGTTTTTGGGCGTTGGGGTATGAGGGAGAAGATAATTTTGTTTGGGAGTTTTGAAGATATGCTCTTATGGTCGTTTCATATCATCAAAACCCGAAAAGGCTTGATCGATACATTTTTGGAACGATTCGTCTTTGGTAAAACCACATTGGCCGTTTGATTGTTTTTCGCATTTAGCTTGACGATAACAACCGTATTCTGATTTCCATTCACAATTAGTTATGACATCTTTAGTGTCAGAAGGAACACAAAGTTGGCCACTGCAGCCAGCTTTTTTACATCCAACCAAGGGCGGAATATTTTCGGGCTTTGGTTTTTTATTTAAAAAATAGATAATGATTAGAAATATAAAAATGACAATCGAGGCAATAATTAGTTTGTAGTTTGTTTTTTTCATTTTGAATAATGATACTATTAATTATAGTATTAATTTTAATTAATAGTTAATTTTTTTGATGTTCAAAAAGATAGTTTTTTTAATAGTATTGTTGGGTTTGTTGTGGTGGCCAGGTAATGGGGTGATGGCAATACGTAATTTTCCGGATTTTAGTTCTGAAAAAGAGGTTGCAAGAAAAAAAGATCAGA
>CAYSTF010000056.1:1139-2984 GCA_964434125.1 uncultured Gammaproteobacteria bacterium | reverse complement strand
TAAAGTTAATTTAGAAAAGGTAGGGTTGTTTTCTTTTTTTAGAGAATTGAATACTAGTTGGTCAAATAATTTGAATAAAGATGATGTTTTAAAACCAGGTAATATTGTGGTTTATAAAATAAAAGACGGGCGATCAGTGGAAGAGGTAATCGAACAAATCAAGAGTGATCCTAACGTAGAAGTAGCTGAACCGAATTATTTATATAATATAAATAATTTAGGAACTAATGATACTTTAAAAAATAGCTTGTGGGGATTGGATAATGTGGGGCAAACAATTGTTAAAGATAGTGGGGCATCAACTGTTGGTACTGTGGGGGCGGATATTGATATGGCTCGAGCTTGGGGGGTATCAGTTGGAACAAGTGAAATAGTAGTAGCAGTAATAGATAGTGGAGTCAATTACAATCATCCCGATTTGGCAAATAGTATGTGGGATGGAAGCAATTGTGTAGATGACCAAGGGGTTACAATTAGTGGCGGGTGTATTCATGGTTATAATTTTTATTCGAGTTCTACTGATCCGGCTCCAGATTTGAGTATAAGTAATAGTTCGCATGGGACTCATGTGGCCGGAATAATTGCTGCTGGAGTAAATAACGCGACAGGGGTAGCTGGTGTGGGTCCAAAAATAAAAATAATGTCATTAAATTGTGACGATAACCTGGGGACAATAAATTCGGCTTGTGTAATTAAGTCGATAGATTTTGCACGGAGAAACGGGGCTAAAGTAATAAACGCTAGTTTTGGCGGAACATCTTATTCTTCTTTACAATATGACGCAATAAATCGCTTTAGAACCGATGGGGGGATTTTTGTGGCTGCTGCCGGGAATGGGGGAGAAGACGGAGTGGGTGATAATAATGAAAGCGAACATATGTACCCCAGCGACCATAATCTGGATAATATAATTTCAGTTGCCGCAACAGACAATAATGATGAGCTGGCTGATTTTTCAAATTATGGAACAACTTCAGTTGATGTAGCGGCTCCGGGGGTGGATATTTTAAGTACAGTGATTTACCGACAAGATTATTATGAAGATTTTTCAAACCTGACTTCAAGTGTGGGTTCAAGTTGGGATTTTTACACATCTAGTAGTAGTGGGACAACCTATTTGTTTTCGGATGAAAGTGCGCCATATTTAAATAATGCAGACTATTATGCAACTTCATCAACAATTGATATGTCCACAGCTTCTGGAAATTTAACAGATTTTGTTTTTTCTGCGATTTGCGGTGATGCTGGGACTACAAATCCTTCAGGTGGAGCGGACAGTGACTATATGGCACTTGAAGTTAGTAGCGATGGTTCTAATTTTGCTGAAGTATTTAGCTGGAACGAAGAGACAATTAGGGCAAGTGGGGGTGAATATATTTTAAGTTGGGGTGGTTATTATAAAGGTGATATGACAGTGAGGATAGATAATAGTTATTTGACTTCAAATTTTAAATACAGATGGCATTGGGTGACTGATAGTAGTTTGAGTGAAACACTTGGGTGTGTGGTTTTTGATCCTAAAATTATTGATTATAATGGAGCTGGGGCTGGATATGATTATATGGATGGTACTTCAATGGCAACACCTTATGTGGCTGGTTTGGCTGGATACTTGTGGAGCGTCAATCCATCGGCAACATATAGTGAGGTAGTAAATAATATTTTGACTTATGGTGACAGTTTGGCATCTCTGTCAGGAAAGACAGTAACGGGAAAAAGAGTTAATGCTTATAATTCGGTATCAAATATTGGTGTTGGAGACACAACTCCAGGTCCAGAACCAACACCGACAGGTCCAGAACCAACACCGACAGGTCCAGAACCAACACCGACAGGTCCAGAACC
>CAYSTF010000056.1:0-1039 GCA_964434125.1 uncultured Gammaproteobacteria bacterium | reverse complement strand
AACACCAACTCCAACGATTGTAATACCTGTAACTATAGGAGCGACTGACATCCCTTGGTTGATAGATAGTGCTGTGTTTTCAATCCCGGCCGGGGAATCACCTGAAAGTGTATCAATGGTTTTGGTGAACAATGAATTGTTTATTAATGTCGGTGAGGGGTCAACTTTAGCGACTATAAATTTGGCAATAAACACTGAAATTACTAAATTGGATGGTGGAGTTTTTGATTCGGGTCAAATGGCGGCAACAATGATGGATAAAAACAGTATATCTGGTTTAACATCGGGGTTTTTTGCTATTAATCTACTCCAATGGGGGGTGCCTGGGGAGACTGTGGTATTTAGCGTGCCTGTATATATTGATATGTATGTTGGTAGTGGGTATAACGGCCAAACCCTTAGTGTTTTGAGGTCAACGTCAGTATCTTCGGGGTGGACAAACGAAGGGTTGGTCAACACTACTTGTTTGGTGACAGATGGTTATTGTGGATTTTTGACTAACAGGGCTTCGTATTTTACTATAGTAAACTATCAAGCTCCCGCGCCTGTGAATACAAATAATAATCAACCGACTTCGACAACAAACAATGTTTTTGTTTGTACCGATATGGATCCGATAGTAAAACCAGATCTTTTCGAATTAAGGGCAACTAAGGGTAAGGTAAAATTATTTTTCACCCCAAGTGACAAGGCAACTTTGTATGCTGTTTTGTATGGTTTTAAAAAGGGAGACGAAAGATTTGGTGCTATCGTTGGAACAACAAATAACAACCTGGGAGTTCAAAAGGCCGATATTTTGGCATTAAACCCAAAATCAACTTATTATTTTAAAGTTGCGGCGATAAATGGATGTACTATTGGGCCATGGTCTGATTGGGCGCCAATTAGGGCAAATAAAACCAGAACGGTTTTTAGGTATCGAGTAATGATTAAAAAAGGGATCAAAACATTGATTGATCAATTTACAAAATTAAAATAATCATATTATTTTTCTGTTAAAGTTATTCTATGGAGTTGAGCAAGAGGAATTTAATTATTG
>CAYSTF010000055.1:3817-4890 GCA_964434125.1 uncultured Gammaproteobacteria bacterium | reverse complement strand
AACTCCATTTTTGACTAACCACTCTTGGGCTTCTTGCTTGGCAAGTTCGGTATCTGCTTTGCGATAAACAATAAGCTCAAGGTTGTTGGCCTTTAGATAGCGCTTAACTTGAAAATATTTTCCTTGATAGGGTAATAAATTGTAAAGAGGGATTTGGTAGTTTACTTCAGTAATATTAATATTTTTGGTGGGTGTTGGTGTTGTATTTGAGTTGGAGTTGGTTGAAGACGGTTTAGAATCTTGGTTGTCTTTTGAAGTCAAGGTTGGGGTTGGGTTGGTTGTAGTTGATGGCTTGTTGTTTGATGAGCCAGAATAAAAAATTTTGATAATAATAAGAACGATTACAATAATACTTAAAATAATAAAATATTTATTTTTTAGTAATTTTTTGGTCATAAATTTTAAGGGTTATAATCCCAATGCTCAGGTTCAAGTTGGTGATGATAAAACCCAAATTGGGAAGCGTTTTTGACTAACCAAAGGTAAGAAGATGAATCTTTTGTAAGTTTGCCGTATTTATCGCCAAAATCAATAGACCGACCGGTGTGGTGAGGCGAATTTCCGGGGTAATTTATTTCACTTAGGGCTTTGTATTGATCGTTGCCGTTGTTGGTTAAAGCTTGTTGGTATAGTTCGGTTTGTTGGTCAAGATTGCGATAACAACTAATAAAAGTAAGTTGGTTGTCGGGATTGTTCGAGTTGAAAGCGGCAATTAATTGATTTAGGGCTGGAAAGATTCTTTCGTCTAATTGACAATTGTTGTTGTAGGATTTTAGGTATTGATTGTCGGTGGTTTTGGAAAGGTCATACTTTTCTTTGATTCTGGATTGATGAGATTGGGTGGTGAAAATTAACTGACCAGAACTCGATAGGGAGCTAGTGACCGTTGTTTGGGGTGAAGTGTAACCAACACCCTCAAAACAGACACCATTTATATTGTTATTGGTGTTGATTTGTCCATCTCCGAGTCCATCAACTACGTAGGATATTTTTTCATATTTGAAACCATCAAAGCTGGGATTGTAAGAACCAGGGCCACAAAAGGCAGACCGAGCGGTTACGTGGGCTCTTTG
>CAYSTF010000055.1:2301-3717 GCA_964434125.1 uncultured Gammaproteobacteria bacterium | reverse complement strand
ACTTCGGCGATACCTAAAAGATAAACATGGAGTGAAAGAGTCACGGTGGGGTAACATTTGCCTTCGAGTCGGTATCTTGGTCCTGAATAACCAAATGAAGACCCAACTCTGACATATTTATCACAAGGAGTTAGACCGTCTTCGTTGACACCACCACGACCTTGGTCCAAGTCAACTTTGTTGTAACTACTAGCTAATCCCCGTTTGACGAGAGCTTGACAGTTAGCATCGTTGTCACTAATACCATTGTTGTTAAAATCGGTATCATCTTCCATAACCACAGTTACTTCTTTGTCGTCAATGCCTTCTTCAGACCTAAAGGCAACATTGTGACCGTGGTATAGATTCATAATGTCTCGGTATAAGTAGCCACTAAGTGCTAATCCGTGGGCTCCACGCTGGCTAACACCGGGACCATTTAGAACATGTTTTTTGCCACAACCAACATTGGTAGTGTCTATTTGTAGACTAATATCTTTACATTTGGCGCTAGCCCAACTATTTGGGTTGAGATTGCATTCGAAATATTTACGAATATTTTCTCGATTTAAAGTAGCGTCATCATTGCAGGAAATTAAATTTTTATTTTTTTCGGGAATGAAATGAAGAAGCATGGATTCTTCTTGTTTGTCAGTGTCTTGAATTAATCGTCTAACTTTGTAACCAGTATCGTTATTGTCTGGAGCCGTTTCTCCTTGATAATTATCAGGGATTATAGTGCGAATGTTTTCGTTGATTTGAGTACTGGCAGCGGCGGCTCCATTGTCGTTTTTAAACATTTCTTGAAGTTTTGGATCGGCATCACTAAGATTAAATACTCCCTGTGGAACATCTTGGATATTACGATAGGCATTGATATAACAGGAGTCGGCTTTTAGCCAACGGGGCCTCATATTTACTCCTTCGTAGTCAATTGGTTCTTTGGTTTGGCCTCTTTTGTAAAGAACTTTTTCTCCTTTGGTATAGAAGTAATAAACGAGTTCAGAAACAATTATTTCGCCACATTTACGGTCTCCTTTGTTGATTACTCCATCGTCGTATTTGTCGGTGGTTAATACTTCATGAAACCAAACACCACGACGATATTTTTTGGTTTCTTCCGTATAAGCTCGAGCACTATAATCTTTGTCTTCTCGCTGATATTTGTTGGTTTCCATGCGAGTATCGATGGTGGGGACTTCGTAATCTTTGGCCACATAGTTGTAAGTCCCAGTGATGACTTGAAAGATTCTGACAATAAATCCCCAAATATCATCCAACCAACCTAATACTTGACCATCTGATTGAAGAATTTGACTAGAATTGGTACTGATTGGTTCAGTTTGGGCATAAACAGCAGTAGGTCTGAAGAGAAAAGAACAAAATAAAGTAATAAAGAATATTTTTTTTACCATTTATTTGCCGATTTTAAAAATT
>CAYSTF010000055.1:0-2201 GCA_964434125.1 uncultured Gammaproteobacteria bacterium | reverse complement strand
AAATAAAGTAATAAAGAATATTTTTTTTACCATTTATTTGCCGATTTTAAAAATTATGACATCGATGCCAGTTATATTTTTGATAAATAAAAGAATTAGCCAAGAGATAATTACTCCTACTAACCCAATAAAGGCCATGGTAAGAGTATGGCTGGCAGCGGCAGCCTTTTTGCTGTCACCACTTGAGGTGAGATATTTAAAACCACCAGAGATGAACATAGCAAAAAAAACTAGGCCAGCAATTGGGATAAGAACTTGTAAAATATTTTTGTAAAGACATTCGAACCCTTGAATAGTAGCGACTTCGTCTGTTTGGCACCGACTAGTCCAAGTTGAACCTTGGGCATAAGCTGATTGAGGAATAAAAATTTTTTGGATAAGCATAAAATAATTATACAATAAAAACCCCCTCTAAAACGATAGAGGGGGTTTAAAAATCTAAAATAAATTAAATTTGTTTAAAAGTTGGGATTACTAATCCGTCTAATATTTTTATACCAAATACGGTACCAATAAGACTCATAATAGCCCAAGCACCAAAGACTATCGCTAAACCGATGAGGGCGTTGGTAATTTGAGCTCTAGCAGCACCAACTTTCTTTTCGTCACCGCCAGAAGTAACCCACTTAAGACCTCCGATTACAAGAATGAAAAAGAAAACTACGGCAACTAGGACTAAAACTAATCCGATAGCTCCAGAAATAATACCCGGAGCGGTCAAACCGGTAAGGTTATCACCAAAACCACCCGCTTTAGGTTTTAACTGGATATTTTGAGCGAATACGGGAGCCGCAAAAGCCATGAGCTTCATTTTATTTTTTATGTTATTTAGCATTTTATTTTTTTTTAATTAATTATTAATAAATAATGATAACAAATTTAAAAAATTATTAAAGTTTGGGCCAAGTAAGTTGAAGTTGTTGTAGGCCATCGATACCAAAAACAATACCGACAAACTTTAAAATGGCAAAAACCGAAAAAACTAAAATTATACCGACAAAGGCGTAAAGAATGGATTTTTGGGCTTCTTCCCATTTTTTGGGATCACCATTGGACGAAATCATGTGGTAAGCCGACATAACAAAATGCCAAATAAAATAAATGACGGCAACTAAGAGAAAAATGGAGATGATGGCTTGGATGGCTCCGTTGACATAACCTTCTGGATTGGTTCCGATTGATGGGTCGTTGAGTACAGGATTGGTAATTTGGGCAAAGACTGGTTTGACTAAATTAATCATATTTTTTATTTACCTTTAGGAATAAGATTTTGAATATTAAGTGGATCTTTGATACCTAAGAGAGTGGCAATGAAGGCTCCGACTCCAAGAGCGACAACCACAATAGTAAGTCCGAGTATTCCATTGGTGAGTCGACTTCGGCCAGCTTCAATTTTTTTAGGATCACCTTGAGCTGACATCATAGAATAGCCGGCAAAAATAATTTGAATAATAAAAAAAATAACACCGACAATAGTTAAAATACCAATAAGTTGACTAATGAGTCCTTCGGCGGGCTCGGCAGGGTTGGATAAGTTTGGTGTTATCCCTGGACCTTTGAGCTTGTATGCAGTAATTAAATTATTTTTATTCATAATTTATTTTTAGTTAACTGGTTCGATTGTTGGTTCGAGGATATTGATATTAAGAAAAGCACCAACAATGCTAGCGATGACAAAAGCACTAGCAACAATTATAAGACCAATAAGGCTTTGGGTGATTTTTGCCCAAGCAGCTTCAGTTTTTTTTGGGTCACCGTTGGAAGAAATATAACCATAACCAGCAAGAATTAGTTGGATTATGAAAAAAATTCCAGCAATGACTCCGGCTAATTTGAAAATACTACTGAGAAGATCGAAGATGCCAGAACCCTTGACACTTGTTCTTCCGGTAGGATTGTTTATTGTTCCGAAGATTTGTAACATAAGTTGATTATAAACTATTTAGTGAAATTTAAGATATTTAGGCCAGTAATTACTTCGATTATTTCAATAATAAAATAAGCTGAAAAAACAACAATAAGACCAATAAGAGCGCTGGTGACAGATTGTTTTGATTGAGCCGCCTTTTTGGAGTCATTCGAGCCGGCGCTGGCAATCATGGTAACACCGCCAAAAATTAGAAGTGCCAAAAAAATAATACCGGCGATGGTTAGGGAGTTTTTGAGAATGGCATTGATAAGCGGTCCAAAACTGGTATAGG
>CAYSTF010000054.1:0-4937 GCA_964434125.1 uncultured Gammaproteobacteria bacterium | reverse complement strand
AGGATTCCAGAGATTAAAAAAGTATTATTTGTCGTTGATAGAAAAGATTTGGATGTACAAACAATTAAAGAATTTAACTCATTTTCAAAAGATTCAGTAGACGGAACTGATAACACTAAAAAATTGGTAAAACAATTGAAAGATGAAAATACAAAAATAATTGTAACTACGATTCAAAAATTAGATATTGCTATTGGTAGAGAAAATTATATTAATCAGTTTAAAAAATTAGTAGATGAAAAAATAATAATTATTTTTGATGAATGCCACCGAAGCCAATTTGGACAAACTAACGCTAGAATTAAAGCATTTTTTAAAAATGCCCAATTATTTGGATTTACCGGAACCCCAATTTTTGCTTTAAATAATGTTGGAGGAGTAACAACAGCTGATGTTTTTTGTGAATGTTTACATAAATATATAATTACTAATGCTATTTCTGATGAAAACGTATTAGGTTTTGCGGTCGAATATGTAGGAAAATACAAAAAGAAGGAAAATGATGTAGTGAATAAAGATATTTTCGCCGATGCAATGGTGGAAGGAATTAACAAGAAAGAAGTATTAGAGGGTGATGATCGATTAAATAAAATTACCGATTACGTCTTAGCTGATTGGAAAAGAAAAACTAAAAATGGAATGTTTAGTGCCATGATGGCAGTATCAAATATTGAAGTCTTGAAAAAATATTATTGTTTATTTAAAACCAAGAAACCTGATGATTTAAAAATTGCAACAATATTTTCTTATCAAGTGAACGAAGATGATACCATGGATCTAGAAACTGATATTTTTAATCAGGCTAATACGTCAATTAACAAGCATTCTCGAGAATTTTTGGATGATTGTATTGATGATTACAATAAGGAGTTTTTAACAAATTTTTCAACTGATACTTTTTATAATTACTACAAAGATTTACAAGCTAGAATAAAAAATAAAGAAGTTGATTTGGTATTAGTTGTAAACATATTTTTAACTGGATTTGATAGTCCAACCTTGAATACTTTATATGTCGATAAAAATTTGCGATACCACGGATTAATCCAGGCTTATTCGCGGACTAATAGACTTTATAATTCTAACAAACCACACGGAAATATAATTTGTTTTAGAAATTTAAAAGAAGCAACTGATGAGGCATTAAAACTATTCGGTGATGAAAATGCCAAAGAAGTAGTGTTTAGAAAGCCATTTGAAGAGCAGAAAAAAGAATTTGAAGAAAAATTAATTTTATTAAGAGAAAAAGTAGAAACAGTTGATGATGTTGATAATTTAAGAAGTGAAGCTGAAAAAGCCGATTTTGTAAAAATATTTAGAAACTTATTAAGAATAAAATCAGGATTAGAAACCTTTGCTGAATTTAGTTTTAATGATTTGCCGATTTCTGAACAAGAATTTTATGATTATCAAAGCAAATATTTAGATATTTATGAAGATAGAAAAAGAAATGATGCAAACGAAGAATCAATCTTAGATCAAATTGATTTTGAAATTGAACTTACAGTACGGGATATTATCAACTTTGATTATATAATCCTGCTAATCGCTGGTCTAAAGGATATTGATTCAAATGACTTAAAGAGGAAAAAAACTGATGAAATTTTAAAGATTTTTGATAGAGACATTCAATTAAGAAAGAAAAAGGACTTAATCAAGCAGTTTATCGAAGAAAATTTGCCAAAAATAGATGGCAAACATGAAGTTGAAAATAAATTTAATGAATTTTGGAATGAAGAGAAAAGTAAAAAATTAAATGATTTATCGAAAAAAGAAAATATACCTATAGAAAAACTAGAAGAATTGGTTAATGGTTATTTATTTAGTCAAAGATTACCTAGGAGTCAAGAAATAGTAGACTCGATGGTATCAGCTCCAAAATATTTAGAAAGAAAAACAATTATTGAAAGAATTAAAAATGCAATTCAAAGTATAGTAGATATATTTGAATGGTAAAAAAACACAAAAAACTAAAAAAAACTTGCCGAACTTCGAAATTGGCTATTGCCGACGTTGATGAATGGACAGGTGACGGTAAATTAAAAGTTAAATAAATAAAAAATGGAAGATAAACAAATAATAAATGATCTTCGTGATAAAGGTTTTTCTGGGTTTGAATTAGTAAAAGAAGCATTAAAAATTGATTCAAATTTATCAGAAAAAACTGTTTTTAATTATTTATCAAATAATTTACATACTGATTATTTATCTGATGAAATCACTACTCTTTTGACAGATATTGGAAGAGTCTATAAACCAACTAGTTTATTCGATCCAGCTTGTGGTATTGGTAGAGTATTATCAAAAATAGATTATTGCGACCAGCTATATGGTGTAGATATTGATAATAGAGTAATTGATATTGCAAAACACTTTAATAAAAAAGCAGAAATAAAAACTAGCGATTTTCTAAAATTAAAAATAACTCAGAAATACGATCAAATAATTTTAACGCCACCATTTGGAATAAGAATAAGTTTAGAAAATAAAAAGGAAGCAATTGAATATTTTTTTGTCCAAAAATCAATAAGATTATTGAACCCAGATGGTGTTTTAATCGCTTTAGTCCCAAATGCGTTTTTATTTTCTCAACGATTTGAAACACTTAGAAAGGAGATACTCTCAAAGTATTCTTTAGAAGCCGTTATAGACCTAAAACCAGGAACTTTAAATAACACCGGGGTTCCAGCCTCTGTAATTGTAATTAAAAATACTTTAACCCCAGATAAAGCTAAGGTTTATTATGCCAAATATGAAAATAATTCCCTTGAAATTTCTCAAAATTTTATTCGACAAGAAGGAGATTTTTGGGTAGATCGAGACAGGATTAATAATCGTATTGATAGAAGTTTTTTTGACCCAAAATATGATGAATTAAATAAAGAATTATACGGAATAGAAGTAAAAGAATTAAGTGATTTGGCGAAAATTACTAGAGGAGCATCTATCGCTAGTAATGAGCTATTCGATGAAGGTGAATATTTGTTTTTTAGTGGAAAAAATATAAAGGATGGAAAATTAGTATCTTCAACTCGTGATAAATTTGTTAAAAAAATACCACAAAACTTCCAAAATGCAGTTATTAAGAATGGGGACATAATCGTAAGTCTTATTTTTGACGAAAATAAAATTTACGTACACGAAAATCAAAACATAAAAGCAATCGCAAGTAATAACTGTGCAATAATTCGATCCAAAAAATATGGTAAATATATTTCTACCTATTTACACTCGCTAGAAGGAAATAAAATTTTTAGCATGCAATTAGATAGAAAAAGACATGGAGTTGTTATCCCTGGTGTTAGTTTGTATGATTTAAAACAAATTAAAATTCCTATAGTTCCGATAGATAAACCGAACAACTTATTTAATAATGAACTATCAAAAGAAGATAAATATGAATTAGTGTCAGGACTTATTGAAGATCAGTTAATAAAAAAAGGGTGGGAAATAAAAAAAGAAAATAGAATCGGTAATATTTATTTTGATATTGGTTTGTATATAAATAATACCTTACAGAGTTTTGTTGAAATAAAATCACCAAAGTTAAATTTAGTTAAAACTAAAGAACAACTTAATCTATTTTTTAGTAAGTCTGGCTTAAATACTGCTTTTGTAATTCAGGGAAATAATATTTTTCAATATATTGATAATGATTTTGTTGTATTAGATGCTTTTCCTACTATTAGTGAATTTTTAAATTCAAAAAATGCAGCTGAAATAAGACAGAGAATTGAATCTATAACTCCAAATGTTGGTTCAGGTTTAGAAGTGATGTTAACCCAAATTTTGTCAGAATTAAAAGAGATACACACAACAGTAGATGAAATAAAGGAAATAGTTACTTCATTACAAAATGATTTTGAAGAAATTAAAAAAGAAAATCGTGAGTATGAAGAAAAATTGTTGTTACTGTATAAAAAAATTGATAGACGTTTTTTAGTAAAAAGTCAAAAATTAAAGGATGAAATTGATCAATATACAGATTTGGCTAAATCATTAATTACAAATTGGAATAAATTAGAACCTTTGAGTAAGGAATATTATCCTCTAGCGGAATATTTATTTTCTAAATTACAATCGTTACCTGAAGTTGATTTTTCACCGGTAATTTTACAATATTGTAGAACAGTAGAAAACGAGTTTTTAAAAAAATTGTTTACTAAATTTACTAGATTTATTGCAACTAAATATGAAAATGTTGAAGATTTTCTTATTCAAGATCTTTCAAAAGATGAAAAAGGTAAAGACAAACCAACTAGACAATTTGCTAACTTTATAAAAAATTATCAAGAAAAGACAGACGAAGATATTAGATACACTTTTGGACAGATGCATTATATATTACAGTTGGCTAGTTCTAGTAAAATTGAAAAACAAAGTCCGCTAATAAAAGAATTTAGGTCTTATATTGGAGATAATTTTAGTGGCGATGTTATACTTTCAACAGAATATTTAAATGAAATTAATTCGATAATTAATGATTTTAGGAATAAATGTGCTCATCCTTCTAAGTTAAGCTTTAATGATGCGAAGGAATGCAAAAATAGAATACCGATTGATATCGATGCTTTCATTGATTGTCAAAAAAAAATAATAATTAATAAATAATTAAAAAATAAACATAATGGAACCAATAAATGAGTTTATTGATAGAAAAAATATCGAGTATAAAAAGAATAACGTAATTAAGGTTAAAGATATTGGACGAAAAGGAAAAATTTTTTTTATTCGAGAAGCTTGGACTTTTTATCAGCAAAGTAATCTAGACAAAAAAGTTTTTATTATTGAAAGATTAAGAAAAGATCAAAAACAAGGAAGTATTGCATATAAAAATTGGAAAAAAGGAGACATCGAATATCGAATTGGGTATTATATTGTAGGTCAAATTGGAAGAGCAAAAGATAGATGGATTTGGGGTCAATTTTGTCCATTAA
>CAYSTF010000053.1:0-4966 GCA_964434125.1 uncultured Gammaproteobacteria bacterium | reverse complement strand
AGTTAAAATGTTATCAATTTACTAAGAGGTGTTCGGATTCAACTTAGAATTCACACGTGTGATAAAATCAAGGTGATTATTAACCTCTTCCATGAAGATATATTTTGCTTGTTCCTCAACAGATTTAAAAAAATACATTAGTCATTATTTGGCTATGGTAAATTACATTATAGGTCTTGGTTTTGAAATATCTTACAATTGGCTTTCAAGAGTATCTGAAAGAATGAAAGACTCAAATTATAATCCCGAGTATAATAATTTAAAAAAGGCGGAAATACAGAAAGAAGGCATAAAATCAATCAAAGGGTCTAATCTATTGATAGCAGATCTTTCCAAGCCAAGCACTAGTGTCGGCTACCAAGTATTCATGGCTATTGAGCGTGGATTACCGGTTTTGTGTTTATATTCGCTTGACTTTGGTATAAAAAAACCTCCACAAATAATACAATCCATAGACTCCTCTTTATTGAATGTATCATCATATACAGGTGACAGTTATAAAAGAATAATCAAGAATTTTCTTAATAAAAGTAAACGTAAAGAGTCGATAAAGTTTAATTTTATAGCCACAAGAGAAATTGTTGAATACCTTGATTGGTTGTCTAAAAAGCTAAAAGTTACAAAGTCAGCGGCCTTAAGAAGTGAAATTAAAGATAAACTAATAAAGGATTGTAAAGAATTTAAGGAATTCATTAAAGATAGCCACTAATTGTTGACAAATTTCCATAGGAATGTGTTATAATCCTCTAAATATGGCGCCATATGGCGCCAAGGAAATTTTATATGTACAAACTTATCAAACCTTTCGGTTACCATGTTGATGCAAAATCAATAGGCCAAGCGTGGATTGATATGGTTGACGCTATTGTTGCTAATGGTGAAAAAACCTTTGATGAGGGTAGAGAAAGACTTAGTTTACAAAATGTTAGGCTACACATTGATTCTCCAACTCTTCCAGATCAATTAATTAACAAATATGCTAACAAAAAAAATATTGATGATATTGTTCATCTTACTTTTAATGGTGAAACAATGTACGATTTTGACGTCAAACCAAGTTTTGGTCCTGGTGCAAAAAGTTATTACGCAAGATTGAAGGAAGGAAGAATGGTCGAGTTCGTTATAGAAAGATTGTCAAAAATTCCCGAAAGCAAAAAAGCTGTCATTAGTTTTATTCATTGGGATGATTACAAATCTGTTTTGGCAAATCCGTATGATGATTACCTTCCGTGCATTGTATCAATTCAGTTCCGCTTACTTCCTGCTGATGACAGATATGCGATGAATGTTGTATTTAATTCAAGATCTATAGATGCATTTCAAAAATGCAATGGAAACATGGTTGCAATTACAATGTTGGCAAACAAAATATCTGCAGAACTTTCATCAAGGTTTGATAAAAAAATTTTCCTTAATTCAATTGATGGATTAATTACAGACGCTCATGTTTATCAGGAATGTTACGAGGATGCTAGTAAGCTAGTGTCTAATTACAAAAAGGAGGATAAATAAAGTATGGTAACTGAAATAAGCAAAAAATCAATGAGAGTATTTAGTAATCGTGATGAAGATCCGAAATTACTTGACATGGTTGAAAACATCCTATTTTACCGTCGTAGCTACATTGCCAGAGTTCCGCAAGACGAAGCGGTTGTTATGGCATTTTCAGGTGGCCTAGATTCAACTATTACAATAGATATGATTATAAGAGATTGGAATGTAACGATATACCCTCTTTTTGTCAGAAGAAGCGCAAGAGCAACTAGATACGAAGAAGCCGCGGCATTATATTTTGTTGATTTTTATAACAAGCGCTTTCCGGGAAAAATAAAGCCCCTGGAAATTGTTGAAACTGAAGTGCCTCCGCTACAGTTTAAAAAATATCCCGAAATTGATCGATTGCAAAAACTTGGCCATCCTCATAGAAATGTCGTATTACAGGCACTAGCTGTCCAGTATGGACAGAAATTAAGAGCCACTAAAGAACCAAATTTATCTACCGTTTTAACATCAACGGTTGGAGATGATTCCTTTCCTCACTCTTCACTTTTAGCCTTAAGGACGATGACTCTTTTAACTTGTGAGGACACTGGTGATTGGAATTGGCAAATTACATCTCCTTTGATTGATACTCAACTTAAAGATAGACCAATTTATAAAAAAAATTTGATAAAATATGCACTAAAAAATGATATTCCACTTGAAAAGACAAGAACGTGTATTGAAGGTGGAGAACCTGACGGTACTTGTGCCGAATGCATTCATAGATTAAAAGCTTTTGAAGAAGCCGGTGTGGCTGATCCAATTAAGTATAAATAATATGTTTATTAGAATTGGTGGCGTTCCAGGAATAGGAAAAACAACAGTTATAAATGAACTTGTTGAGAAATCCTCACGATTAAATCTTCCCATTGTTAAGGTCAAGGGTGCAGAATATTTGATGGACATATTAGGAATATCAACTTATGAACAATTAAGAAGAATTCCAGAAAAAGAAAGGGCACAAGCTAGACCAGAAATGTTTACTAGAATGTACAAGGAGGATCGAAATGATCCAAACACAATTAGGTTACGTGATGCGCATTACTCCTTATGGCAAAATGGATCTGGTTTCGTTGATTTTCCAATTCAAGAAGAAGATAAAAAGCAAATGCTTTCAATGGTTTGCTTAACTGCTTCGGATACTACAATTTACGAAAGAAGAAAAAATGATTGCAGATCCGATCGCAGTTTAGAAATTAATATAATACAAAATGAATTATTAAGGGAATTGCAGGTCGCAAGAGAGCAGGCAAAAATTGTTGGTATTGATCTTGTACAAATAGAAAATACTGGTAATATATCTGAGGTTTGCGCAAAAGTAGTAAGAGAAACCATGAGCGGATTTGAGTTTCAAGGAGAGCTGCTAAGAGAATTGTCGGGGAGAGCTTTAAGTAAAGAGAGATTTTAATAATTTTGTTTGTCTTTCAGATATCTTGCGAGTTGATCATATCGATCGTTGGCCCACAATTTTAGGGTTTCTTCTATTGATAATTCGGCTATAGTTTTTTTGTAACCCTTTGGTATAAAAAAAGAATCGACCATGTTTCCGTTATCACCTCTTGGCTCGTCAATTAATTTGCCAAAAGTTTTGGTGGAAAAACAAACCGGTTCCTTTCCAGGTTCACAATATCCCAGCGAATCAATAAAATAGGCTTGTGGATTAAGTTTTTCTTCATAAAGAGAAGAAAATTGTTTTGCATTAAGCCATTTGTTAATAAATTTAACAAATGGACCGGGAAATCCATTTAATATTTCAATTACCATACCAAAATCACCTTTAATCACTGTTTTTCCTGTCTTATCAGCTGCATATTTAACTGAATACTTTGCTACTTCTTCAGTATCAGAGCTTTGTATTTCTGGAGTTTCCATTTCCAACTGCTCAACATTAATATTGTGCTTTACTAGGGCAAACTTGGCTATTTCCACCTTTTTCGAGTTTCCCGTTACTAAGTATAATTTCATATGACTTATTATACTACTTTTCGTATCGTGTCTCGTCTTTAACAGAAGCGGTAATAAAAGCCTCTTTTCTTCTTAAACATGTTAAACATATACCGCAATGTTTTTCATTTGAAGTGTAACAAGAGCGAGTTTTTTCTAAAGGAATGTCGTTTTGGGCAGACCATTTAATCATCTCAATTTTTCCATAATTTTTACCTAATAATGGATCCATATTTGGCGAAGTAATTTGCCAATCCCATTCACCGAGATTTTCACAAACATTTACCGAGTTGATTCTTAATGATGTCAATGTCGAATGAGGGAACGGATCATCAGGTACTTGGGCACATAGAACAGTTTTTATTTTATGACCGTTAGATAATAAACTTATAGCGTATTGAACGCCTAGCATTTGAAGAATGGTATTTCTAAGAGGATGACCATGTTGTTTTGTATAAGGTAGTATTGCATTTTTCAACTCGGTTGGTGGCACATCAATCTTTAGTTCGACATACTCGTGGTACGAATTGGGGTATTTTATTTTGAATAAATTGTCGAAATATTTAACCGATTTGCGTTCATATTTTAGATTTGTCTGACCTCTGTTTATGAAAACTGGAAATATTTCAATTTTCTTTTCAGAAAGAAGCCTGGCAATTGTCAAAGTAGAATCCATTCCTCCAGAAAAAATAAATACTGCTTTTTTTGGCCAACGACTAACCCAACCTCTATTTGATATAAGAATATTTTCATACTTTTCAATATTATCTTTCATAGGTTAATTTAAATTTTATTTTAGTATTATTATTTTAATAATAGAGATGTTTTTCTCCATCTAAAAACCTTTTGGCTAAAAAAACCATCTTTTCGTGATAATTGTCCCAATTGTATGGAAAGGAATTTTTATTTATTTTTATTTTTTTTCTACTACCATCAGAAAAAAATGCTTGTGTCGTAAAAGAATAATTTTTTATTGAGTACATTTTAACTAAATCTTTTATAGAACATGGACTCAGAGAAGATACTTCTTTCGTGTCTGGTTTAAAAGCTGTTATAGGGGAGTTGTCTTTGACAATAAAAATATCAACGATATTACGTTTTTCATTTTTGTTACTATCGTAACCAACATATATTCTTTTTCCTAAAAAAGTTAATTCTTTGAAGGAATATTTTTTGCCCAACTCTTCTTGTGTCTCTCTAAGTCCGTCTTTTATATTTTCACCTGCCAAATAGTGTCCGCCAGCAGTAACGGCTAATTTACCAGGTGCCCAGATACTTTGATAACTTCTTTGTTGATATATGATTGCGGGAACAGGATCATCTTGCACAATCCAGAGATTGAATGTTCCAAGCCAATCACCATTTTTGTATGCCTCTTCACGAGTTTTAACAGTTCCACTTTTTGAAAAATTAGGAGGTTTAAGAATATCTACAAGTTCTTTTTTTTTCATATCTTTCTTTTTTTCATTTTATCTCTTTG
>CAYSTF010000052.1:0-5091 GCA_964434125.1 uncultured Gammaproteobacteria bacterium | reverse complement strand
TTTTGTTGGTATCAAATCCAGCCTTTTTGGCTTGTTCTTCCCAACAAGTATCAGCGTTTTTGTCGGTACAATTTTTATTGGTATTGTCAACAAATTTCCACCAATTGGTTTTGTCCTCATTCATGTTAAAGGCACAAATTTCTCGAACATTTTGATTGGCTTCCATTCGACCATGAAGGGAGCTATAAAAATTGTTGCCAATTTTTAGATAATTTTTCTCATCTAAACATTTAGCACTGTATTCGGTAACAGTTTTTTTACATTCAGCATCGGTTTTAAAATAACCAGCTTTAATATATTCAGCACACTGACTAACATCTCCAGCTGATTGTTTGCAGTAAGTACCTATGTCGGCAATTTTGTCAAAAATATATTGAGGACGAATATTGGCACTGTTGCCTAACAATTCGGCTACTGGTTTAACTAAGTCTTCCATTTGGTTACCGTAGGGACAAAAACTCATCACATAAAATTGAAAATCCGGTTTGTCGGACTTACTAGGTTCGAATGTGGCATTGGCTTTGGTCGTACTAGTAGAATCAGATTTCCCCATTTTAAGCCAAGCAGCACCAGCAAAAAATGAAGATGCGGCCAGTAATACCGAAAAAATAATAACACCAGCCAAAGGAATTTGGACTGATTTGTTGGCAACAGGTTTAATTATTGCGGAAACCTCTTTTATTTTTTTTATTTTTTTAGTCATAAATTTTTAAATATTAATATTAATTTTCAACAGAAATTGCCCCAACAGGACAAGAATCAATAGCACTTTGGGTGGCTTCATCAACGGTTTTTGGTTGAGATTTTACTTTTGCTTTGTAAATAGTAGTATCCATTTCGAATACTTCTGGGTTTAATAAAGGACAGGTGTTGCACCCAATACACTTGTCTTGATCAAGATTTATTTTTGGCATATGTTTTTTATTATACACTATTAAAGTTGTGTAAAAGGTTAACCAATAATTTATATATTATTTATTATTTTGTTCTAAAAAAAGACCAGCTTTAATTATTGCTCTAAGCAAAAGATTAATCCTGTCTTCGGCTTCAAGTCTAGTAAGGTTTTTATAATTATTTGGAAAATAATGGAATATTTCATTACGACCGAATTTCCAAGCATCCCAAAGACTTTCAGCTAGCTCCTCCCCTTTTACATCAATTTCGGTAAGTTTTTGAAAAACAGAAAACCGTTTATAGCGAAGCGAAGGGTTAAGAGTTTTCCCGACTCGAAAACGTTCACTTTCAAAATCTTCTTCGGTAATAATCTCTAATTTTAAAAAGAATTCTTTTAAAAATCCTTCATAGGCTTTGGCAATGGGAGATACTAAAAAAGAAAAATCACTAATTGGGTCTTGGATTTGAAGACGTTTTAAAATTATTTGGACGTCATTGACAAGTTCGTCCTGGTGTCCAGAAAGATATTTTTTAGCTTGTAGAAACAATTCGGGGCTAGAGACCATCATAGTTGAGAATAAAACAAAAGAATTATAAAAATTAAGAAAAAGAAACTAAAAAAAGCTAAGTATCGATTTAGAAATTTGGTTGGCAGTTGAGTTTCTTCTCGAGCAAATAACCATTTTTGAAGTATTTTGGGATTGATATAAAAATCAAGATACTCGTCGACTAGTAGGTGAAGATTTAATGAAACAACTAAACTAATTACAAATAAATTTGAAGTGGAAGTGAAAATAAAAAAGGTAAACAAAACCAGAACTGATTGAAAAAAGTAGTGGTGAAAAATTAGATTATGGTGTGTTTGTTGGCTAGCGTTGATTAATTTAATAAGTGACTTAAGATCATAATTTTTTATAGTAGTCTTGGCCAGACGACTCTCTTCTAGGTTAGGTTTGAGAAAGTACCAAAAAATAAGATGATCAACATCAAGAATAATAGATCCAATAAATGTTCCTAAAAATACGTACAATATTTCAATATTTGGAGATTTGATAATCACCAGAAAAATGGCGACTAAAAAAAATAAGGCTAGTGATGCTAGTAGATGATACCGAAATTCGTGTTTCACTAATAAATAATAACAGATTATTCGTAGCGGAGGGCTTCGATAGGTGAAAGTTTGGAGGCTTTACGGGCAGGAGCAACTCCAAAAACGATACCTACCAGAGAAGAAACGCCGAAAGCTAGGATAACTGAAGAAATAGTGACTTGGGCGGGGAAAAATGATTTGATAGCTAAAGTTCCTAGGTATCCTAAAAGTATTCCAGTAGCACCACCGATACAAGATAAAATAACAGCTTCGATTAAAAACTGGATTAATATTGCCCGAGGGTAAGCGCCAATTGCTTTTCTGAGTCCTATTTCTCGAGTTCTTTCGGTGACGGAAACTAACATAATATTCATAATTCCAATTCCTCCGACAACTAAAGAAATCGCAGCGATACCGGTTAAGGCAATTGTTAGAACACCAATAATAGAATTGATTGAGTTTAGAAGTTGAGAGCTATCAAATACCGAAAAAGCATCTTTGTCGTATTTTTTGAGCATAATATTGGTAATTTCTTTTTTGGTTGCTTCAATCGAATCTTTGTTTTTGGCTTTGACAATAATACTTTGAATGTTATTGTTACCTGACAAATCAAAGGCGATATTAATGGGAATATAGGCTTGTTTATCAAAACTTGGACCACCAAAAGATGCTCCCTTTTTATCACTAACTCCAATAACTTTTAAAGTTTTTCCTTTAACAATTACTTTTTTGCCAATTGCAACAGTATTGGGGAATAAATCTTGAGCTAATTGATAACCAAGGATAATTACGGGAGATTTTTTATCATTTTCCTCTTCAGTAAACCAGCGGCCGTTGCCAGTCGATGGGACTAAGTTGCTATTTTCTCCAAATTTTTCGGTTGATCCATCAATCTCGATAGCTTTTTGGGTATTGTATGAAGAAGATATGTCGGCAAAAACAGCGCTAGCAGGGGTTATTTCGACGTCTTTGAGTTTTCTTCTTAAATTGAGAATATCTTTTTGAGTAAAACTGTTTAATATCATGTTGGCCATTCCGCCTTGAGCAAAGCCACCATTATCATTAAAAACTTTTCCCGGAGAGATATAAATAGAATTAGCTCCTAAAGAGTCAAACTGGTCAGTGACGTATTTTTTTAGGCCATTTCCAATCGAGGTTAATAATATGACTGAAGTTACCCCAATAATAATTCCCAAAGAAGTTAAAATAGTTCGACTTTTATTTTTTAAGATTGACTTAAGACTTGATTTAAGCAAGTCGTTAAATGATGGTTTAAGCATGTTTTTCTTCTAAGATTTTGCCATCCTTGATAATAATAGTACGATTGGCTTGTTTAGCTAAGTCCATATCATGAGTAACAAAAACAATAGTTCTGCCCTCTTTTTCATTTAGTTCATGGAATAGTTTCATAATTTCGATCCCCGATTTACTATCAAGATTCCCAGTTGGTTCGTCGGCTAAAATAATTTGAGGGTCGTTGACTAAAGCTCGGGCAATAGCTACTCGTTGTTGTTGACCACCAGAAAGTTGAGCGGGTGTATTGGTCATTTTGTCGGTAAGATTAACTTTTTGAAGTAAATCTAGAGCAATTTTTTGGCGGTTTTTTTTGGGAACATCGGAATACAGTAAGGGTAGCATCACATTGTCTAGTGATGAAGTTTTGGCCAATAAATTAAATTGTTGAAAGACAAAACCCAAAGTAACATTTCTAATTTGAGCCAGTTGGTGTTCTTTAAGTTTGGCAATGTTTCGACCATTAAGAATAACTTCACCTGAGGTTGGGTTGTCAAGCAAACCAATGATGTGCATCAGGGTTGATTTACCAGAACCTGAAGGCCCAGTGATTGAAATAAATTCACTTTCGTAGATTTTTAAATTAACCCCATCTAAGGCATTAAAAAAACTAGCTCCGGTGATGTAAGTCTTGGTGATATTTTTTAATTCCAAAATAATTTTACGATTATTTGGAGATAACGACTTGGTCATTTTCAGTTAGTCCTTCTAAAATTTCAATTGTGGTATCGGTTTCAATCCCAGTGGTAATATTTTTTTTGACTAATTGATTACTATCAGCTGGTTTAACAAAAACGAAAGAATTATTTTCGTCTTGATTGGCTGCTTCAATCGGGATAGTAAGACTGTTTTCGACTTGTTTAAGCGAGATAATAGCATCACCGTCCATACCAAGTCGATATTTTAAATCTTGGTTGTCAACGCCATTTAATTTAAATCTAATTTCGTAAACCGTAGAAGTTTGACCAGAAATTGGAACAAAAGAGATATAGGTAACTTCTGATTCGATTGATTCTTGCGGAAAACTATCTAGTTTAATTGTAGTTTTGTCACCAATTTTGACTCGATTGACATCTTCCTGATCGATTTGGGCTTTAAAATAAATACTAGTTGGATCGATAATTGTAAAAGTGGCTGAAGCGGGGGTAATATTGACCCCACTATTGGGTTCGTCGATGGCAACAACTATGCCACTAATTGGAGAATATAAAGTAGCATATTTAATGGCTAAATCTTGAAGTTCGTAGTTGATGACTGAATTACCTAGAGTGTTTTGTGATCGAACTAAAATTCGTTTCATTTCTTCAGTAAGAATTAAATTTTCTTTTTCGTATTTATATTTATCTTGAACATCATCAAAAGTGGCTAAGGCTGATCGGTAGTTGTTAAAATCAGCTTGAAGTCCTTTTTTTAATTCTTCTTTATTTAGAGAAGCAATGGCTTGATATTTTTTAACCTTATCCCCCACCTTGACACCGACCCAAGCCAATTGACCACTAGTTTTAAATTGAAGATTTGATTTTGTTGAAGCATCGACTGAACCAGTAAGAGTGATTTCTTCTTTTATTGTTTCCCTTTTTGGATTGACAATTACCTCTTTTTTGGAATCGAATGTTGGCGTTTCTTTTGGCTTATTTTTAGCATTGACTCGGTAAACACCAAAACCAAAAATAACGGCGACGATTAGAGTAATAATAATTTTTGTTAGATTCTTTTTTGCAAACGACATATGACTTGCAAGTATACCACCAAAAACGTTATTTTTTTATTGATTTTTTTCTTTTAACTGTCTAAGTTTCCACATAAACAATTTA
>CAYSTF010000051.1:0-5138 GCA_964434125.1 uncultured Gammaproteobacteria bacterium | reverse complement strand
GTCGGGGATACAGGATTTACCCCTTCGGAGTATAAACTTCTCATCCTGTATCTTTGTCGGGGATACAGGATTCGAACCTGCAACCTCAGCGTCCCGAACGCTGCACGCTAGCCAATTGCGCCAATCCCCGATATTAAATTAATTAAAGTGCATAAATAATTAGCACTAGCCAATTGCCTGCCCGCAGATGCTAAAGCATCAGCTTTTGCAGGCGGGCGCCAATCCCCGCCAACAGCATTGCAGTTGGGCGGGTACACCTGTCAAGCTGAAGTACATTATTATATCGTAAGTTTTTATGTTAACGTAAATTGTCTCTTGACGATAAAAAAATAACTGTCTATACTGATTTATATGACAAATCAAGAAAGAAATATAAGGACTTTAATTAGCTGTTTTGTAATAGCTCTGGTGGCTTTAGTCCCACTACGTGTGCTTGAATCTCAGAGTTATGTAAATGAAAACCAAATGGTTTTGGGAGAAGAGACGGAGGTGACCGAAGAAGAAATGGTAGAAGAGGAGCCTGTTGTCGAGGAAGATTATGTTGAGGAAGAGGTTTTTGAAAATAGTGAAATGGTCGAAGAAGAGCCGATTGTTGAGGAAGATTATATTGAAGAAAACGAAATGTTTTTAGAAGAAGAGCCGGAAGTTGTACAAGAAGAGGTAATTGAAGATGGTTTTGAATTACCAAATGCTGAGGTATTAGAATAAACTATTTAGTTGAAATCGTATAGAGGTTTGCTGGTGCGCTAGGATAAGCACTGGTAAGGATTACAATTTTGCTACCATCGACCCAAGGGTAGACACAGTTTGGATCAAAGTTTGACGAGAACAATGTTTGTTTATTAGTCCCATCGTAGTCTATGACATTTAGATTTTGGTTTTGAACGAAAATAATATTATTCGAGTTAGGTAGCCAACCTGGATTAGACAAGTTGTCTTTATAACCTAACAAAAAATTAGTATCATCTTTGATATCGTAGACGTAATAATTGTCTTTTTTGACTGCTCGATTTTGATTTTGGGTGCTTTGGGCTGGGGGTGGGGTAATAATATTTTTAGTTATATCACCGTCAGACTGGGCTAAATAAAGAATTTTGTTTTCATCGCTAGAAAATTGAATATCTTTGGCTGAACTAGTGGCTACAAGTGTTTGTATCTCTTTCGGTATCCTGTCGATTTTGGCTGAAAGCAATACTGTCGTTTGGTTTTGCCAGTCTTGTTTAATATCTGATAGTTTATCGGTATCATTTGTTAATTTGGATGTATCAATTGTCGTGTTTAGATTAAGCAGATAATTGGTTTTGCCATCTATACTGGTGGCTAATATTTCTCGTGAGTTTGGGGAAAAACTAAAAATAAATTTTGACCAATTGACATTAGAAGTGTTTGGGGATAATTGGCGTGAAATACCGCGAATTAAAGAAATTGGTAGGCCGTTGGATTCGATAAGGTATAGACCATTGTCTTTGGTGGCTGAAGCTGAAGCAACGGCATAGACTATTTTGGTGTTGTCAAGGTTTGACGAAGGATTGATGGCTCCGGTAAGAGTAAGTGGTTTAAGGTCGGGGACGGCACTAAATAATTGAATATCCGCCTGATATACTGTTTCTGGTTTTATAGTAATAGTTTTTTGCCAGGGCAAAAAACCATCCTTGTTGATTTTTAGAGAATATACTCCTGGAGTAAGATTTAAAGTATCGTCAGTGGCGGTAACTAGTTTGTTATCTATGTAAACTGAGGCGCCTTTGGGGCGAGAGATAGCCGAGATCATCCCAGTGGGATTTAGAACTAATCCTCCTTTGACAGAAAAACGGTAACCTCGGGCAATAAGTGATATGGCGTAGGTGGAAATAACAATAAAGCTAGCGACCGAAAAAAGAATAAATAAACTTCTTTGGTTGGAGTTTTTTCTCATGATGATATTATATCAGTGCGTTAGATTGTTAGTGCACTAGAGCTTTAGTGTGGTGATTTAGAAATAAAACCGTTAGAATTAGGTATTAATTATGAAGTTTTTTAAGAAATTAGGAATAGATTTAGGAACAGCTAATAGTATTGTTTGGGAGGTTGGCAAAGGAATTGTTTTGAATGAACCTACTATTGTGGCAGTAGGGGTGGAACAAAGGAGGGTTTTAGCGGTGGGAATGGAAGCCAAAAATATGTTAGGCAAAACACCAGAATATATTGAGGTGGTTAGACCCCTTGAAGATGGAGTGATCGCTGATTATGAAGTAACCGAGGCGATGTTGAAATATTTTATGAAACAAGTAATGGGCAATAAATGGTTTTTTGGCCCCGAGGTAATGATTTGTGTTCCTGCAGGAGTGACCCAAGTAGAACAACGAGCTGTATTGGATGCCGCCCTGTCAGCAGGGGCAAGAAAGGCTTATTTAATTGACGAGCCCTTGGCGGCTGCAATTGGGGCAAAAATTCCTGTGTCTGAAGCTTTTGGTAATATGATTGTCGATATTGGTGGTGGTGCAGCAGAGGCGGCGGTTATCTCTTTGGGTGGAGTGGTGACTCATAAAAGCGTAAAGATGGGAGGAAACAAGATAGATTTGGCAATAATGGATTTTTTGAAAAAGAAATTTAATCTAATAGTTGGTGAACAGACTGCTGAGATGATAAAAATAAAATTGGGTAGTGCGATTAAGCCTAAAAAGATCGAAACTTTAGAGATAAATGGGCGAGATTCGGTTTATGGTTTACCCAAAAACTTAGGGATTGATAATGATATGGTTTATGAAGCAATTAGTTCGATTTTGGAAATAATGATTACGGTTATTAGAGATACGTTGGAAATTACCCCGCCAGAATTGGTAGCAGATATTGTTGATAGGGGGATAGTATTAAGTGGAGGGACGGTCCAGTTGAAAAACTTTAATGTGTTGGTTACTAGAGAAATTGGGGTGTCAGCACATGTGGCTCCAGAGCCTCAATTTTGTGTAATCAAAGGAACTGGAATTGCTATGGAAAACTTGGAAGTGTATCGACGGGCTGTTAGGTGATATAGTCGAATTAAAAGACTTATAGTATAATTATTTTTAATTTCTAATTTCGAATGTTTAATTTATAATATATCTTATAATTTGCGTTTTAATAATTTCACTATTATTTTAATATTTTAGACTAAAAAACCTATTTGTAGGCAATATATTAGAGTAAATAATTAGTTCTAAAATGTAAATATTGCGGAAACATATATTTCTGATTCTTGACATTATAGTTTTTATAGATAAAAATGATGATATATTTGAGCGTATGTTATTTATTAATTATAATATAGGATATCATCAATGATGATTTTCAATTATTTTTTGGTTTTTTTAAATGGTAAAATTGATTAATGAAAAAATATAGGTCAAAAAAACAGCTTTGGGGAAGCAGTGAAGTGCATAAAGAGGTAAAGTCTAGTAGTAATAATGATGGATTTTCTCGGCAAATCTTTGACATCGAACTTTTTGGCAGAGATAGAAATCGAGTGCTAGAAGTTTTAAAGGAAAAATTAGCTTCAGGCACGAAAAAATATTGGATTGCTACAGTAAACCCTGAATTTGTAATGGAAGCTCAAAAAGACAAGGAATTTAAGAAAATTTTGAGCAAAACTAGTATTAATGTGGTAGATGGGATAGGTCTAGTGTGGGCAAACCAGTTTATAAAGTTAGAAAGTTATAAAGTTTATAGAGTAAGTAGTAAGTTATTTAGATTTTTATTGAGATTTGGTTTCGGGATAAAAGAAGGAATGGCGGTGTTGAAGGGGAAATACAAGAATCAGGTAGCATCGGGGGCAGACTTGATAATTGATTTGGTAAAAATAACTCAAAAAATGGATAAAAAAATATTTTTACTAGGAGGTTGGGGAGATCGAGCAGAAAAAACGGCAAAATTTTTTAAATCCCAATTTCGAATTTCTGATGACCAAATAGATTGGTGTTCTGGAGAGCCGGATATGACTAACGATCAAGTGATTAAAAAAATAAATAGTTTTAAACCAGATATATTATTAGTGGCCTATGGAATGAAGAAACAGGAATTTTGGATAAACGACAATATTGACAAACTTGATGTGGGTTTGGCTATGGGGGTGGGGAGGAGTTTTGACTATTATAGTGGAGAGTTGAAAAGAGCACCAATGTGGGTGAGAAAAATGGGAATGGAGTGGTTGTATTCGCTTATAAAGGAACCAAAAAGACTAAAAAGGCAACTGGTTTTGCCTAAGTTTTGGTGGAAAGTAATGAATAGTTAATTATTTGGTAAAATATTACATATGGAAAAGGGAGAAAATATTAATCAATCATACGAATTACCACCAAGTTTAGATGTTAAAAAAATTTTAGATGAAGATAAAAGGCCAAAATCAGAAGACTGGAAGTATATCCAAGGAGGAGAACCGCGGATTGAGTGGATAAATAAAGATTTATGTTATGTAATTCATGATTATGAAAACAATAGAGATCCTGCAGGCACTGGGAAAAAGGTACCAACACCGATTCCGGAAGTAAAGAATTGGGGGATAAGTGAGTATTCGATTGGCAAAAGAACAGTGGCCTTTCCCAGAGCCTTGCTTTGGGCAAAACATGGGAAGCCGTGTGAACAACGAAGTCATAGAGAATATGATCGAGTTGAGGTGAAGGCTAAATAGGGTTGTTTACAAATAACTATTTATATTTATAATCTTATTATGTTTAAAGAAGAATTACCTCCAGAAATATTGTCTCAATTAACGCCTGAAGAGCGGGCTGCTTGGGACCAACAAAAAAATAAATTGGAACCGATAATTACCACTACCATAGGAGCCGAGTTAAAAGAAGAAGGTTGGGATAGTGATAGTCCAGAGGAAATGGCCGAAACAGAATATAGAATAAAAGAAGGATTAGACGATGCGATTGAAACCGAAAACGTTTTTTCTAGTGAAATACCATTAAATAAATCTGGTTTACCGCCATGTCAAAGGGCAAAACTTGAAAGCGAAAGAACAATTCAAGCTAAAGATCCTAGGCTAGATAAATAATATCGTTGATTTTTGTTGATAAGATTGGTTTTTTCTGTATTTTTAGATATAATTGGGGCGTTGTTTACAAATAATTTACTTTTAACGGTAAAAACTATGAGTAGACGATCTTTAAAATCTTACAAAC
>CAYSTF010000050.1:1046-5191 GCA_964434125.1 uncultured Gammaproteobacteria bacterium | reverse complement strand
TAGAGCATAGCTTTCGTAAAGCTGGGGTCGGGAGTTCGACTCTCCCCTTCGGCTCTTAGTTACGTTTTTAATTAATGTAGGGTTGTTTATTTGGTATTAAAAAGATTATAAATAACAAAACTGTTATACTTTAATATATTATGGCAGAATTTAAACGATCAAGGTTGGACCGAAAAACGAACGATCAAATAACTAAAAAGACGGTTTTTTTGGGAATTACTACAATTGTTTGTGGATTGTTAGTTTTAGCATACGGATTACCACTTTTAATAAAATTTTCTATTTTTTTGGGTGAAGGGAAAAATAAAAAAAATAATGTCGCCGAAGAAAAAATTATGCCACCTTTGGCTCCAAGAATTTTAAGAGATTTTGAAGCGACAAATAGTGCAACACTTAAGATTAGGGGTTTTGCCGAATCAAAAGTAAAAGTAGAACTGTTTAAGAATGATATTTCAATTGGATCTACTGAGGTTTCAGAGAATGGAGATTTCGTGTTTGACAAGATTACTCTGGAAGTAGGAGATAATTTTTTTAGTGCTGTTGCTAGTACCGAAAAAGCTGGTAGTGGGGACGGATCGGAGACAATAAAAGTGGTGTACGATGTGACTGCTCCATCCTTGGTTTTGACCAACCCAAGCGAAGTAAGCCTAACGGTTGATTCGATTGATTTTGATATTGTCGGTAAAACCGACAAGGGTTCGAGTGTGTTGATAAACAATAGGATTGTAAAGGTTGATGATGATGGGGGTTTTAAGGAGAAATGGCAATTAACTCTAGGTAAAAATGATTTGACAATAATTGCTCGGGATGAAGCTGGTAATGAAACTAAAAAAAATATTTCGATTACTTATAGTCTCTAAAATAGAACTAAAGACAATAATACCCAAGGGTATAAAAAAGAATTAGCAAAGAGTGAATGGATAAAAATACTTATCAATAATGTTTTCTTTAATAAACTTGATTGTTGGTAAAACATTTTTATACCAAAAGCAAAGAAACAAAAGCCAAACAATCCTGTTGTAGTCAAGATAGTTAATAAACTACCATCGAAGCCTGATATTGCATGTGGACCAGGATTGGTATTTCTAATAAACGGAAGAGTATTGTAACCATGACCAATTAGCGGGGATTTGGTAAATAAAGCAAGCCCTTTTTGGTAGTTTTCTATTTTAGCAAAAATTGAGGAGGTCCTTTCTAATTTTGTTCCCTCACCTGGTAGCCGAGGCAGTAATATAATTGTTATCAAAATAATAATCAAACTAGATAAAAATATTTTTATCTTTTTCTGATTAATAGAAATAAAACAAAATGCAATTAAAAAAGATAAATAGGTCGAGCGACTATAGGTTAGAACCATGGCTAAATATGAAATAAATAATAGTATTTTTCGGTAAGGAATGTCTCTATCCAAATACAATTTAATAATTAAGAAAAGATAAATAAGTCCGGTAAATGTTGGATCAAAATAAGTACTAACTAAACGATATAAATGTGGATCCCAATCGTTGATATTAAAATAAGTAAAATCTGGCCAAATAAAATATTGAATTAATCCAAAAAAAACATTGGCAATCAAAAAAAGAATAAAGTAATTTTTGTGACTATCTTTTATTTCAATTGGAAAAATGAACAACGAAAAAAGACAACTTAGACGGAGAAGGTAAAAAAACGGAGTTAAAGAATAAATTTGATATTTTATTAGGTTGATCAACAAGGAAGCCAAGCTAAAAAATAGAAAATATAAAAAGTATTTATTTTTTGGTTTTAAATCCTTCTGTTTAAAATGTTGGAGTAGATTTAAGATAGACAACAATAATATTGAAATGTCGATTAAAGGGAAGGTAGTGTTTAAAAAACTTATTCTAAAAATTTGACCAATAAAAAATGAAAAAAAGACAAAGATTAGGATTGTTGTTTGTATAAATGCCATAATTTTGCTTTGTTCAAAAATACGTGGAAACTCATACATAGTGCTAAAATTATACCTGGGGTTCCGTCTAAAAAGCCAAGTCGTAAAAAATAATTTTGAATAAATTTTCCAATAGGAAAGAAAATTATTTCAAACATATTAGTGGTTACCTGTTTTTGAAACAATTCCTTTGATCGAATATCTGAATATATATTTATTTTTTGAATAAATGATTTTATGGTTGAATGAGAGTAATGATAAATAATATATTTGGTTTTTTTAATTATTTTTTTGGTTTTCCAACTTTCGTGGACTTGACCTTCAAACTGGCCGTATTTTTTATTGAATAATCTAACAAAATTTAAATATGCTGTTTCTCCATGTTTTAGTTTGTTTTTAAGGAAGATGTCCTGCCTTTTGAACGAATAGTTTTTATATTGATCGATATCGAAATGATTTAAAAAATGGATTAGTTTTTTGCTTGGTTTTTCGTCGGCGTCTAGCCATAAAATCCAATTATAATTAGTTTTTGAGATGCCAAAATTCCTTTGAGAAGCAAAATCGTTGTTTAATTCTCTTTTAAATATTTTTACAACACGATTTTTTGAACTTAGTTTTTGACATAATTCAACTGTATTGTCGCTAGAGTTATCGTCAACAACAATTATTTCTTTTATAGATTTACAGGTTGGCAACCAATTGAAGTTTTTTTCAATATTTTTAGATTCGTTTTTGGTTAGAAGGAGAAGTGATAGTTGTGTCTTACCTTTATGTTTCATTTTTAATTAAATTACGTAAATTTAAAATATTTTTTTCTATTTTAAATATTAATAACAATATTATACTTGGTATTGGTTTTAAAAGTTTTTTGAAAAATATTTCTCTTGATTCATACCAGTGTTTTAGGTCGGTTTTGTATTTATTTTTAGAACTATGCCCTCCAATATGGACTATTTGTGAATTTGGATCAAAAATAACTTTATAACCTAATCTGTTGATTTTTATCCCAAAATCAATATCTTCAAAATATAAGAAGTATTTTTCGTTAAAGAGATTAAATTTATTTTTTAATTTTTGTCTTAATATTAAAAATGCGCCACACAACGAGCTTACCTCAATAGGCTTATTGATTATCTGTTTTTTTTCTATCCAAAATCTATTAGTAAACATGTTATTAGGAAATATTTTTTTAAGGTTTGTAAATTCAAATAAACCTGTAAAAAATGATGGCTCAGAGTTGGCTGTGTAATTATTTTTCTTTTTTTTATTAAGAATTCTGCCACCTATTGCAGCGATTTTACTGTTTTTTGTAATTAAATTAAAAGAATTACTAACAGAATTATCTATTAAATATGTGTCAGGATTTAAAAGAAGAATTATTTTGGATTTTGAAATTTTTATTCCTTGGTTAACGGCTTTTGCAAATCCAACGTTTTCTTTGTTTTGGATTATTTTAATTTTTGATGATATTTTTTTAATCTTTTTAATATTAAGAAAATGTGAATTATTATCTATGACAATAATTTCTTTTATGAGGGAATCAACGGCTTTGATAGATGATAGAAGTTTGTAAATTGTTTTTTCTGAGTTGTAAGAAACGGTAATAAGCGACATTTGTTTAAGTGTTGATGACATTGGCCTATTTTACAATTAATTTTAAATTATGTATAAAAATGACACCTATCTTGATTTTAAGACTACTGAAGCGTTACTGGTTGGATATAGCTGACGGGTACTCGAAAAATAGATTAAGTTTGAAAAACTAAAGTTTATTTATTGCTTTGAGTAACTCGACATAGATTTTGTTTTCGGGAACAGTGCGGAGGATTTTGCCTTTTTTAAAAATTACACCCTGGTGGTGTCCGCCAGCAACACCAATATCAGCTTCTTTAGCTTCTCCTGGTCCATTTACAACACACCCCATGACGGCGACGGTAATTGGTTTGTTTATTCCGATTAGTGCCTTTTCGACTTTGTTGGCTAATCCAATTAAGTCGATTTCGGTCCGACCGCAAGTAGGGCAAGAAATGAAGTTGACTCCCCTATTTCGAAGTTTTAGTGATTTTAAGATTTCCCAGCCAACATATACTTCTTCTATTGGGTCTCCTGTAAGAGAGACTCTAATTGTGTTTCCAAGTCCTTCATTTAGCATGATTCCAAGACCGACAGCACTTTTTATTGTCCCGGTGTTTATAGTGCCAGCCTCGGTAATCCCAAGGTGAAGTGGGTAGTCAAC
>CAYSTF010000050.1:251-1036 GCA_964434125.1 uncultured Gammaproteobacteria bacterium | reverse complement strand
GAAAGTAGCCGGTAAGCTTCGATAGTTCTTTGAATATCTGAAGCTTTCATAGAAATAACGATGTTGTAAAAATGAAGTTTTTCTAAAATTTGAATGTGTTTTAGAGCACTTTCGACCATCGCTTTGGCGGTTTTGCCATATTTGTTTTCGGCTTCTTTTTCTAAAGAACCAGTGTTAATTCCAATGCGAACCGGAATATTTTTATCTTTGCAAGCATCAACAACTTTTTGAACATTTTCAATTTTACCAATATTGCCGGGGTTAATTCGAACTTTGTCGACCCCGTTTTTGATAGATTCTAAGGCTAAAGTGTAATCGAAATGAATATCAGCAACAAGGGGGATATGAATATTTTTTTTAATTTTTTTAATTGCTTTGGCAGCAACCATATCAGGGACAGCGACTCGAATGATTTCACAACCTGCTTTTTCTAGATCAAGAATTTGTTTGACGGTATTGGAAGCATCACGAGTATCGGTGTTGCACATTGATTGAACTAAAATAGTATTTCCTCCTCCAATTTTAAGGTTTCCAATTTGAACGATTCTGGTAATTCTCATGTTCTTTAAAAATATATTATTGATTAATTTTAATGCATTTGTTATGTTTTGTTATGCCTGAGTTTGTTGATAGGCCTTCTGTTGAAAGAACGCCCAAACAGGAATTAATACGAGTTAATCCTGAGACAATTCCTTACGAAAAGGATCCTTTAAATGACAGTATTATTTCTAAACACGTTGGTAGTATAAATGAACAGTATTCTCTTCTGAGGAGATATAAGGGCT
>CAYSTF010000050.1:0-218 GCA_964434125.1 uncultured Gammaproteobacteria bacterium | reverse complement strand
ATAGATATCCAGTTAGGATACTTGGATCTAACGGACTATCAAGACCTTTTAATACTGGTGTTGATCTTAATTATTTAATCGAAAATCATCCTAATGACAGATGGAAGTTTTATCTATCCATGGATATGACTAATCCAAAAAATGATGTTAAAGTTATTTCTTTTTTTAAAGAATTAGTAGAAAGATGTAAAAAGCAAAAAGTTTCTCTAACTGCCAAG
>CAYSTF010000049.1:0-5191 GCA_964434125.1 uncultured Gammaproteobacteria bacterium | reverse complement strand
ATTTTATACTTAATTTGATTTTATTTCCAGTAGCTAAAAATTTTTTGGCTTTATCGACTCGAATTTGATAGTCGTTTTGGCCAATAAATGGGGTCATTTGGATTTCTTTTAATTCTCCCCCCTTAATACCTTTTTTTTCAGATTGAAGCTTTTTGGCTTCTTGATATTTAAATTTAGAGAAACTAATTAGTTTGATGACGGGTGGCTTGGCGTTGCCGTTTATTTCGATTAAATCAAGACCGCTCTCTTGAGAAAGAGATCGAGCTTGAGATATTGGCATAACTCCAATTTGTTTGCCGTGATCATCAAGTAAACGGACTTCAGACGCAGTAATATACTGGTTGATTTTATAAAATTTTTTGTTTTGACTTTTATTTCTAAAACTACTCAAGATGAAATTAATTTGTAACTAATGGTCTATTTTACCAGATTTAGACTTTTTTTATCAATTTGTTCTAAAATTTTTTCTAAAAATTTTTCTATAGTCATTACACCTAAATCTTGACCGTCGCGCTGACGGACAGAAATTGTTTTCTGTTCTGCTTCCCTACCACCTAATATAATCATGTAAGGAATCTTTTGGCTGGTAGCTATCCGGATTTTATTTTGCATTGTTTCAGATTTACTATCGATTTCAACTCGGATATTTTTCTCTTTTAAAATTTGTTCGATTTTTTGGGCATATTCTAGTTGGCTGTCGGTTATAGGAATAATTTTTACTTGAGCTGGTGACAACCAGACGGGAAAATTACCACCAAAATGTTCTAGTAAAAACCCAATCATTCTTTCATGGGTACTTAGTGGAGCTCGATGAATACATAATGGAGTTTTCTTTTCACCTGATTCGTCGGTATATTCAAGACCAAATCGACTGGGAACAGCAAAATCAACTTGATTAGTGGCTAAAGTAAATTCACGTCCAATGGTGGAAAAAATTTGAACATCAATTTTGGGTCCGTAAAAAGCAGCTTCGTTTTCGACCTCAACAAAATTAATGTTTCCTCGAGTAAGGCAATCTTTAACCATTTTTTCGGTTTTTACCCAAAGTATTTCATTGTCGATATATTTTTTTCCCAAACCTTCTTTGGCATGTTTACTTAACCTCATGACGTATTTTTCAATTCCAAAGATTTTAAAATAATATAGATACATTTTGACAACATCCATAAAAGTTTTTTCAAACTGTTCTTCGGTACAGTAAATATGAGCATCGTTCATTTGCATCGACCGAACTCGCATTAGACCAATAAGCTCACCACTTTTCTCATAACGATAACAAGTGCCGTATTCAGCCAGTTTTATGGGTAAATCACGATAGCTGTGTGGTTTGTTAGCATAAATTTTATGATGAAAAGGGCAATTCATTGGTTTGAGGTAATATTTGTCGCCATCAACTTTCATCGGAGGGTACATAGATTCGGCGTAATAAGGTAAATGGCCACTTTTCAAAAATAGACTGTCTTTGGTAATGTGGGGAGTTCTGACGCGAAAATAGCCATCTTTATCCTCGGTTTCTTTGGCTAACTTTTCTAATTCTTCGATAATAATTCCTCCATTGGGTAACCAAAGAGGTAGTCCTTGACCAACTTCATCGTCATAAAAATAAATTTCAAGTTCTCGCCCCAATTTTCGGTGGTCACGCTTTTTAGCTTCTTCTAAATTATCTAAATATTTTTTTAGTTCTTCTTTAGAATCAAAAGCAGTTCCATAAATACGAGTAAGCATTTTGTTTTTTTCATCTCCATGCCAATAAGCTCCAGCTATTGATAGTAATTTGAAGGCCTTGACTTTACTTGAGTAACGAACATGGGGACCGGCACAAAGATCGGTAAATTCGCCGATAGTATAGGTCGTAACAACCTCTTCTCTGTTAGTAATACCTTCAAGCCATTCGATTTTATAAGGGTTATCTTTGAATATTTTTTTGGCTTCTTCTAGAGTTATTTCTTTCCTTATTATAGGTAAATTTTCTTTTACGATTTTAGTCATTTCAGCTTCGATATCTGGAAAATTTTCTTCACTAATCTTAAATCCATTTAGAGTTTCCAAATCAAAATAGAACCCATCTTCAGTCGATGGTCCCATGGCAGGTAAAAATTTATTTGAATAGAGTCGAGTCATTGCCAGTGTTAAAATGTGTTCGGCAGAATGACGAAGCTGGTCTAGATTGTTGTCTATTTTCTCTGATGACATATAGTTTTAATATTTAGGATAAAATTATGTAATATTATAACCTAAATAAAGATGTGATGTTTAAAAAGTATCTTAAAAAAAACAGAAACTGGTTGATTTTAATTTTTATTTTAATTCTTGGTGTAAGTGTGAGAATTAAAAACTTTAATTCATTACCGATAGATGCTCACCCAATGAGACAAACTGACACTGAGTGTGTGGCTTATTTTTTGTATAGCGGCAAATCAACCTTTTTAAAACCAAAAGCATGTTTAATGAGGCCAGTTTCTAATATAAACGGTTATTTCTTTTTGGAAATGCCATTTTATGAAAAATTAATTGCTATCAGTTATAAAATTTTTGGTCCAAAATTGTGGGCAGCAAGATTGGTCAATTTGGCTTTATATATTGTTGGATCACTGTCTTTGTTTGGATTATTAAAAAGGTGGATGGGTAACTTAAGTGGATTCTTGGGTGTGTTAATATTTGGATTTGTTCCTGGAAGTATTTTTTTTATTGGCCACGCAATTCACCCGGACGCGATGGCGGTTAGTTTTATTTGGGTTTCATTATATCTAATGTGGCGATACAAAGAGACTGGATATGTGTTCTATTTGGTAACTTCAGGATTAAGTTTAGGTGTTAGTGTGGCAAGTCGTCCTTTTGGGATAATTTGCTTACCTCTTTTAGGCTATTTTTTGTATTTGAGAAAAAGTAGACTAAGGGATTATTTTGGATTGTTAATTTTGTCATTACTTTTTTATGGTGGTTGGTATGTTTGGGTAAAGTTTTTAAAGGTAGATATGAGTTGGGAAAACTGGGTTCTTTTTGGCAGAGAAAAAATTTTTAATTTAGGAATTTTAAAAAATCTGATATGGAAAAATATTGTTGGTGAAACAATGGGAAAAGTAGTTAGTGGTCTGGCTGGTTTGGGTTTGTCGGTGGCAATAATTAAAAAAGATAAAAAAATAATTCCGCTTATTATGTGGATTTTTGGGGTAATAATATATTGGTTGGTGGTGCCAAATGGTAACTTGACTCACCAATATTATGCTGACGTATATATTCCCCTAGTTGTAATCTTGGCAGTGATTGGGGCAACCTTTATTTGGAAAAAAAATAAATTGATAGCGATTTTTGTACTGTTAGTCATGATTTACAATGGTATTAGAACGAGTAATTATCATTTTTTAACAAATGTTGAGGCAAAAATTGATACTTCAGTTGCAGAAGAAATTACTAGAGAAATAGAAGAGGATAAAAAAATAATTTATTTAAACAGAAGCAATTCGGTTCCTTTGTCTTTGTCGCATCGTCAGGGATGGATGTTGGGTGAGTGGCCAACAGACGTAGCTGGTCATATTTGGTCGTTTATGGAGATGAGAAATTTTGGGTTTGATTATGTAGTTGAACCAAAACACAAGTCTGATTTAAAAATTGAAGATTGGAATATTATAAAAGAAAATTACCCCCTAGTGAAAACAGGAGAGTACATAAATATCTACAAATATAGATAAAATAAAACCCGCACACGTTGTTTGTATCAAACAGATACGTGTGTGGGTTTAGTTTAATATAGGGGGAGGGGTATCTGTGGAGTGTGGGTTTATTTTCTTTTTTGAAAAAGATAGTTACGTTTTTGGTAAATATCATATTGGTAGACAAAGAAGAGATAAAGTAATTTAACCCCGATTATCCTCTCCCAGGTAATTTGGTATTTGGGAATTAGCGGGTATTCAAACCAACCGACAGAATGCCAGAAAAGGAAAAGTATGTAACTGGTTGACAACAGACAAATTGTTTCGGCGATAATTCCTGTCCAATTGAGTGTCCTTCTCCCGTTTTGGGATAAGCAGTATATATGTTCAACTTTTACTCGCCAAAACAAGAAAGTGATAACAAAAATCACCTTGAGATATTGGTCTAGGGTTTGGGGAATCAGGTCGTTGGGCAGGGGTACGTAAAAGACCGGTAGAACGATTGAAGTGAACAACACAATCACGGTTGTAAAGTACAGCCTGGGCAACAAAGCCTTAAACCACCGGATAAAGTCATTTTCCCGTTCCATTGAGAAAACCCTCCTTCTATTTTTTAAAGGTCGATAAATATCTGAATATATATAAAAAGCGCTAAGCTTTAAAATTTAGGTATTTATTTGAAGGGATTATACCTAAATAAAGAGTTAAAGTCAAATGTTATAGGATACTGTGAGTCTAAGAGGACTCGGACCTCTGACCTCTTCGATGTCAACGAAGCGCTCTAACCAACTGAGCTATAGACTCTTAAGTAACGGAAAGTATAACTTATTTTGTACTTAAAAAAAAGAGGTTACGCCAAGTATTTTTGATAAGACTTGTGGCTAGTTGGCCGATCGAGAGACTGAGTGTTCGCTACTGAGTAAGTATTGTTCTCCCCCATTTTTCTTATTTTTTACGTTTCCCCAAAAAGCGTTTTTGCGTGATTTTTTGTGGTTAAGGCTATTGAGCCATACACACGACTGGTCGATATTTTGGCGAAAATCTATGATTAATTTTTTAATTCGATTTAAAAAGGTAACATGATATTCGCTGGCCTGAGGAATATTCTGAAAGACTGCTTGTTGAACTTCATTGTCTAATTCTTGTGTACTTTCGGCTAATTTTTTTATTTCAAAACGAATGTCTTGAACCGCTTTTTGGATTTCTTGAGTGTGTTGATTTACAAAGATAGATTGTTCTTGAGTTAGAGATTTGGTAATAAATTCCTGACTCCAATTAATCTTAGGTTCTTTTGAAGATGGATTTATGTCAACGCTTTGACCAGGCAAAAGAGTTCCGAATAGTTTGGGTGGGTTTTTTTTTGCAGATGAATCGGGAAAATCCTTAAGGACTTCGCTATTATTTTTTTTGGTTAAGTTTTTGTTTTTAGGATTCAATTTGAATCCAAAACTACCTGCCATAGTGGCCTATTTTAGCACGGAAGTCTATTTTTTGAGAAATTCAAAAACTTTTTGTTGAGTGAGGAGGTAGTAAACCATATT
>CAYSTF010000048.1:0-5211 GCA_964434125.1 uncultured Gammaproteobacteria bacterium | reverse complement strand
AATCCTGTATCCCCGACAAAGATACAGGATGAGAAGTTTATACTCCGAAGGGGTAAATCCTGTATCCCCGACTCTGTAGTTAATTAGGTTAGTAGAAAAATAAAATAAAAATTATTAATCTAAGTAACTAACACGTCCTCATAGTTCAACGGATAGAACACAAGTTTCCTAAACTTGGAATGGAGGTTCAATTCCTCCTGGGGATACAAAATACTATATATTAAAGACAATTACTCTACTTTGCATATTCTCTAAACGATCTTTTGTCCTTTATTCCCTTTATTTCTTAAGTAAATACAAATTAGCAGTAAATAATTTGTTTGCTAATAAAAAAACAATAAAGATATCAATTTATAACTTTATTAATCAAACCCTTTTGCCCATATTTTATAAATATTACTGGCACAAAAAATATTTCTTCTTAATATTATTTTTAATTTCTAATTTAAAAATATGTTAAATCCTTTATAAAAAGATCTTTTATAAAATAAATAAAAATTAAGATTTTAATTTTTATTTATTATTATTTGTATTATTTTTTTTAAAAAATATTAATTTCTATAAAACACATTCATAAAATAATTTTAAAACCGTTTATCCGCATATATTGTACCTATTATTTTAATATATACCGCATACTATTTATATAAACCGCATTTTTATTTAATAAAGTAAAGCAAATATTATCAAAAATATTTACCGAATATGTTTCTTAAATATATACTTACCTATCTATATCATATAAAGCTTATTTATAATTTAATTACCGCACCTATATACTTTTAAGTAAAATACTTTAATTTAAAATTAGTTTTTATTAACAAAAAAACATCCAGAATAAGTAAACAAATTCCAATAAAATAATTTATAGAGACAAAAATAAAATACATCATTTAAAATCATATTCGATCACGTTTTTCTGTACAAATTAATTAAATTTTTAGAAATACGACTCGATTTTGACACATACTCACATTTACAAACACAAGCCTTTTACCCTTAAACAACGCAAAAATGTTATAGATTAATTTGTTAGCAGAAAAGTATTTTATTGCTAATTAGTCAGTACAATCAGGTGTTATAACATTCATACCTAAATTTTAATTATTTTTTATTGAAATTAGTCTAATTTCTTTGTCGATAAATATTTCTTTTGCTAGTTCAACAAGTTCTTTTAAGGTAGTCTTTTTATAAAACTCCAACTCTTCTTCCAAGCCTTGAATGCTTTTTTCTAATAATATTTTCTGACCAACATATTTTGACCAATATTCTGATCGATCCATTCGCAATTTAGTCTTACCAATATAATAATCTTTTGCCCTAACTAATTCTTCTTCTTTTAGATTGTCACCTATTTCTCTCAATTCTTCCCTAACAATACTTATAGCTTCATCCATTTTTTCAATTTTTACTCCTGATTGAACACCCCAATAACCAGCTTCTTCAAAAGTTTCTCCAATTGAAAAAACATAATAAGCCAGCGCTTTGTCTTCTCTAATCTTTTGATAAAGTCTTGAAGATGAATTACCACTTAAAATTATGTCCAGCAATTCGAAGGCATATTTTCTCTTGTCAGCCCAGCTTATGGCAGGCACCGCCATCGCAAAATGGCCCTGCTCAACTTCTTTATTAATAATCAAATTCCGTTGACTTCCTAAAACCACTTCAACCAGAGGTAATTTTGTTGACTGTTGATTTTTGAAATTACCAAAATACTTTTTGATCTCCTCAAATGAGTCTAAACCAACGTTTCCAGCTAAGACTATTACTATCTCGTTGGGATTGATAAATTTATTTCTAAAGTCAACAATTTTTTTTCTATCAACTCCCTCAATATCAGAAACCTTTCCTGCAATATCCCAACAACCAATTTTAGATTCACCATATAAAAAATTCGTCATTTCCCCTGCTAGTCTCATCATTGGGTTGTCTTGATACATCTTAATCTCTTCAATGATTACTCCTCTTTCTTTTTTAACTTCTTCAAAATTAAAAGTGGAGTTGAATAACATATCAGATAACATTTCCACCGCCCAAGGGATATTTTCCTTTATAGTAGTAATATAGTAAGAAGTCATCTCGTGCCCAGTCCCAGCATTATAACCAGCACCCTTACTATCAATCTCTTTGTTTATCACGCTTGCGGTGAGTCTTTTAGTCGTCCCCTTAAAAGCCATGTGTTCCAAAAAATGACTTATTCCATATTCATTTTTGAGTTCATACTTTGACCCTATTTTAAAAAATACCTCTACTGTCACCGATTTTAATCCCAAAACCGGAACAATCGCCACTCTCATTCCATTGTCAAGATTATAAAAGTTAGTTTTTACGTTTTTTTCCATCTTTAGATTAATTTATAATCAGTTAGCAGTAATCATTTTACTCTGCTTGATATCTTTTTAACTATTAATTTGAGAAACTTTTTTATACTATATCATTAAGTTTCAAATCAAACTAATTACCATATCATTGTATCACCAAACAAACACAAATCGACTACCTATCCTGGGTTTATCGAAGGACAAAATTAACCATTTTTCCCTGGACATATATCTCTTTTATTATCTGACTATTACCCAACCATTTTTTTGTTTTTTCGTCATCCCTTGCTTTTTGTAAAACGATTGTCCTATCAGAAACACAAGTACTATCAATTGAAATTTGACTTCTAACTTTTCCGTTTATTGCCACAGCCACAACAATCACCTTTTCAACTAAATATTCTTCTTCCAGCACCGGCCATGGTGCTATATGAACCGACACATACTGATTCGTTACTGACGATCTCTCGCTAATCCCTGACATCATCGACCACAACTCTTCTGCAGTATATGGTGCCATCGGCGCTATTAATTTTATTAATATTTTTATTTCCTCAACTGATAAACTGATAGGCTGAATAGCTGATAGGCTATTTAACGTTTCCATCATCTTGGCAATAGCTGTGTTGTATTTAAAGACCTCCAGGTCCTCCGTAACACCTCTAATTAGCTTATTAATTATCACCTTAATCTCATTACTGCTAGCAATATTTAATCTTTTTTGATTATTAATTACCAATAACTGTTTACTAATAAAATTGAAAAATTTATCTAAAAATCTTTTTACTCCCATTAACGTCTTTTCATTCCACGCCATTGTCGAATCAAACGGACCCATAAACATCAGATACATCCTGACAACATCAACCCCGTACTTATCAGCCACAATTTCTGGTATGATCACATTTCCCTTTGATTTGCTCATCCTTTGACCATCTGGACCCAAAATAACCCCATGGGATATCCTTTTATAATACGGTTCTTTAATCTTCTTAGGTATTACACCCAAATCCCATAAAAACTGATAAATAAACCTAGAATAAAGCAAATGAAGTACATTATGTTCATCTCCACCGATATAAACATCCACTGGACCCCAATATTCTAATTCCTTTTGACTATCACTAAATATATCATTGACTATATCATCAGCTTTATTATTAATTTTATTGCCAACACAATAGGCCAGATAATACCAATCACTTCCCGCCCAATTTGGCATTGTATCAGTTTCTCGAGTTGCCTGGCCACCACACACTGGACAATTACATTTTGTAAACCCGTCAATCTTTGACAACGGACTTTTACCGTCGTCAGTTGGTTCATAAGCCTCTACTTGGGGTAGTTCTACTGGCAATTGACCATCATCTACTGGATACCACCCCGGATTGTTTACTAAAACACTTATATCTATATTATGTTTTTGGCTATATTCTTTTATTTTTTCTTTGAAGCTGATTGACTGACTATCTGATAAGCTGTCTAGCTGTTTTTTGCAGTGTTCACAAAAAATCATCGGAATCGGCTCTCCCCAATAATGTTGTCGGCTAAAAATCCAATCTCTTAAGTGATACGACGCCGTTCTTTCTCCAATTTTCTTTTCCTCTAACCACTTAACCATCTTTTCAAACGCTTTCTCTTTGTCTAATCCATTTATAAAATCTGAATTAATTACCCTGTTCGTTTTTTCATCATAAACACTAATTATTTCTAGTCCAAACTTTTTAGCAAAAGCTTCATCTCGATCATCATGGGCTGGTACACTCATAATCGCCCCAGTGCCATAAGAAGCCAAGACAAAATCGCTTATCCAAATTGGGATTTTTTTATTATTAACCGGATTAATTGCATACAATCCACTAAATATTCCCGTTTTATCTTTTGTCAATTCTGTTCTCTCCATCTCACTCTTTTTCTTGGAATTATTAACGTAATCCTCAATATTTTTAATACTTAATCCCTCTAAATCTCCCTTTGACAAGGGTGATTTTTGTTCTCCCCTCTTGTCAAAGAGGGGTCGGGGGAGATTGATTATTTGCGACACTAATTTGTGTTCTGGGGATATCACCATAAACGTCACCCCGAACAACGTATCCGGTCGAGTTGTGAACACTTCTAAATTAAAAGCTGACGAGGTATCAATTTTTCGCCCGCAAGCCGCTGAGTGGATATTACGATGGTGCGAGGACGACAAAATTGATATCGAGTCAGGTGATAATTTAAATTTTACTTTTGCTCCCTCACTTTTCCCTATCCAATTAATTTGTGATTGTTTCACCTTATCAATAAAGGCGGTTTCTTTTAACCCTTCAATCAATTTATCAGCATAATCAGTAATTTTAACTATCCACTGAGAAATATTTCTTCTGGATACTTCTGCTCCACAACGTTCACATTTGCTATCGACAACTTCCTCATTGGCCAAACCAATCTTACAACTTGGGCACCAATTGATAGGCATCTCTTTTTTATATGCTAACCCATTTTTAAACAGCTGAATAAAGATCCATTGTGTCCATTTATAATAATTCGGATCAGTAGTGTTTATTTCTCGATTCCAATCAAACGACAAGGCCAATTTTTTCATCTGATTTCTAAACATATCAGTATTTTCTTTAGTTATTTCTTGTGGTTTTCGCTTCATTTTTATAGCGTAATTTTCCGTCGGTAATCCAAAAGCATCCCACCCCATAGGAAATAACACGTTATTACCTTGCATCCGCTTAAATCGAGCGTAAACATCTCCTCCGATAAAACTAAACGCATGCCCTACATGAAGACCACTCCCGCTCGGATAGGGAAACTCATTTAAAACATACATTTTAGGTTTCTTCGAATCATCCCTGGCTTGCCACAACGAAGCATTCTCAGCCCAATACTTCTGCCACTT
>CAYSTF010000047.1:0-5260 GCA_964434125.1 uncultured Gammaproteobacteria bacterium | reverse complement strand
AGTGAATCATACTGTAGTTGAGGGTAGACGTCTTCATTTCAATGGAAAAGCGTTAAGTTTGTTTGGAAATTGGATTAAATGGTTACTGTTATGTTTTATAACATTGGGTATTTATGGTTTTTGGTTAGGAATAGCATTAGAAAAATGGAAGGTTAAAAACACAAATTTTGAGTAAATCTAAAATTAACCTTGGACGGTGATTGTGTAATATATTCGCACTTTTTATCCCGTGGAACATTTATCTATCAATCAATCAAGTTCTAAAATCATTTTACTTAGCGAGATAAGTTAGACGATGATATTTTTTGTATATTTTAAATCTGATAATATTGTATATGTCGGCAAATATTAGCGATTATCAAACCGTAAACGAATTCTTATTAAAAAACAAAATAAACTCAATTTTGTATGGCTCATTGGGTGTATCGGTGTATTTGGGTAATTTTAAAGAATTTGATGATATTGATCTTCTTGTAGAAGATGTTTATCTGGATAAAAAATGGTCAAATCTTGTCAAAGTTATGAACGATAATAATTTTAAATTAGTTGATAGTAAAGAACATGAATTTGTAAATAAGCAAAAGATAAAAGTTGCTTTTGCAAAAAAAAGTATCTTAATCGAGGATAATATTTGTGACCTACAAAAAGACATACAGATATACAAAAAAGAAGGAATTTCGGTTAAAACACTAAGTAAACAAGCTTTTATAAACGCATATATTTTTAGTTCCAAAGATGGTTACAGAAAAGAAAAACGAGGAAAAAACGATTTAGATATTGTGCACAAATTAAGAAATATTAATTAGGTCGGTCCTAATTAATCCTTCTTAGTGAATATAAAATTTATACTTTTTTCAAGTCTTAATTCGTTTTGGTTTTATATTTTATTTTTCTGTATACTCTAACTACTATGGATGAAATTATTTATTGCCCGTTTTGTCGCCAACCCGTTAAAACGACTGATTATTTTTGTTCTAACTGTGGTAAAAAATTAAAGTCTAAACCATTATCAACTTCATTGTCGACTCAAATATTCCTCTATATCAAAACCCTACTTCTGCCTCCATTTGGTTTAATTTGGGGATACCGTTATCTTCGTCAACCAGATACTCAATCAAAATTAATTGGTCTTTTTACCATCATTGTTACTATCGTTGAAACAGTCTGGCTGACTCAAATTACAATTAACGCGATTAATACTATTAATCAACAAATTCCACTCTACGGCTTATAAAATTATTACCTATGACCATTTACAAAAAACCAACCCAAGATTTAGGTATTGAGCATGGTGGAATTATGCTAATGCTTAAAGTCATGGAAAAAGTGGCAGAAAAACTGCAAAACCAAGGAGAAGTAAGAAAAGAACATTTAGAAAAAATCATTGAATTTATTAAAAATTTTGCCGATAAGTGTCACCATGCAAAGGAAGAATATATATTGTTTCCAGAACTAATAAAAAAAACCATCAAATGTTAAATTAGTTAATGAGTTATTGGCAGAACATAAAACCGGTCGTGATTTTATTGGCAGTATTGAAAAATCTCTAACAACATACCAATCGGGTAATCCAGAAGCAATTAATCTTGCCATAAATATGGTCGGCTATGTCCAACTTCTCATAGAACATATCAAGAAGGAAAATATCATTCTTTTTCCTATAGCCGACAAGGAATTATCGGAAAAATTACAAGAAGAAATGGAAAAAAAGTTTGAAAAATTAGAAAACGAAGTTATTGGAGTCGGAAAACACGAAGAGTATCACAGTTGGTTAACAGAATTAAGACAAATTTATTTATAAAATATTACATAAATAACTGTTTGAAAAAGCGTACTACTATAAGTCGTCAACGAAAAATATAAGCTAATTTGGTAACATGCTACTGTGAACACAATTCAGACTATTTTTATTTCTATTTTTGGAACTGTGTCATTATTTGCATCTATTTGGGGTACAAGGGAATTGTTAATCAAAAAAAATCATTTTAAAGAACCTCGATTTTTATTTTGGTTGGGGATTTTTGTTTGGGGGGACGCTGTAATTTTAGGTATTTTTTGGTTTCTAGCTTCTACAGTTTGTCTTTTTCTACAAGACTGGATATTGTTCCTATTGGTAATATCAATTTTCTGGGTTGTTAGAAGTTTAGGTGAAATTATCTATTGGATAAATCAACAATTTTCTCCAATCAATCGTAATCCACCAGAAAACTTGTTTGGTTATAAACTTTTCAATAATGAATCTATTTGGTATGCCTACCAAGTTTTTTGGCAATGTATTATGGTTACTTCTGTCATCAGCTCAATTTATTTTATAAATACTTGGATAAATCATTAATTTTAAATTATAATATAAATTTTGTTTCAGGCTGTTTGACTATTGTATTTTTATATTTTATGTCATAATGAATGTATGAATACTGTAAAAAAGATAAATTTGTTGTTTGGTCTATTAGTGTTTTCGTTATTTTATTTACTTAGTACCAATACGGCTTATGCCGCCAACCCTCGTTTATATTTTAGCCCAAGCTCCGGAACTTATTATCAAGGTCAAAATTTTTCAGTTGATGTCTATTTGGACAGTGCTGGTATCAGTCACAACGAAGGACATGTTGAAATAGATTTTGATAAAACAATTCTTCAAGTGGAAAACATAACGGAAAATGGAGTGTATTATTCTTTTCCAACATCAACTTTTGATAATTCTAATGGGAAAGTAATATTCCAGGGAGATTTTTTTTCCAACAACGCCTATCCAACTTCTGGGAAATTATTTAAAATTAACTTTAAGGTGATTGCGACAAGTACATCTTATGTCCTTTCATTCAATGAAAGTACTTATTTAAAAGGCTTTGATGGTGTTTCCATTTCTACTTTGACAAAAGAACCTGCTACTCTTATTTTTAACACTCCACTTTCAAATTCACTTTTAACGATTAATTCAACATATGATTCTTGGTCTAAAAATGATACCCAAACAATTTCAATTGATTTAGATACTCAAGGAAATAATATTGACGGTGTCGATATTATACTTAATTACGACAAAACCTTGTTTGAATACCAAGACTATATTTGGTCGGGGCTACTTCCTAATCAGCAAGGTTATTTTCCTGATACATCTAATGGACAGATAATTATTTCCGGGGTAGCCAATCGAGGGTCACCAGTAAATGCCAAAGGAAATATACTCAAACTAACTTTTAAAGCCCTCGCCAATACTGATGGTAGTAATTTTTCTTTTGATTGGACATCAGGGTCAACCACTGATACCAACATAGTATCTTCTATCACCCAAAACACCGACTTGTTAACTACCAAGCCGGTGGCAAAAAGTATTTCCGTCATTGATAGTGCCACTCTCAATTTTGGATTTAATTTATTAAATTTTCTTGGTATAAACAAAACTAAAAATGGGACCATTACCGTATCTGGTCCAAATGTTATTTCAAATTTTATAGCCAACATAACTTCAGCTGCGGCAAATGTAGTAGATCATAGTTTAGGTACATTTACTTATGGCCAAGCTTACGATTTGGTTATTTCAATCCCTGGTTATTTAAAAGAAAAAATAAATACCACCATCAACCCTGGATCTAATGGTCCAGTTAGTTTTGGTTATCTTAGACCTGGAGATACTAATTCTGATGGAGTTGTTAATGCTTCAGATTTACAAGAATTATATATGAACTGGAATCGAACAGATTCTATAGTCCAAGATTTAAACGCCGATGGTAAAGTTAATACTTTCGATGTAAGCATTCTTTATAGTCAATTCAATGAAATAGACAATCTCTAATATGGGTCATCTCATTTTAGAATTAATTCTTTATTTATTTTTGGGTTTATTTGTTTTATTCAATCCAAAATATTCTTTTGCCGCCACTATCAATTTAGTTTTGCCACCAAGTGTTAAATTCAATCAGGAGTTTGATGTCAAAATTTATCTTGATACCAAATCAGAAAAAACAGTTGGGACTGATCTTTTAATAAATTATAATCCTCAAAATTATACCTTTGTCAAAGCTATTCCAGGCAAATTATATTCAGTTTATCACCCAGTCAAAGTCTATTCTGAAAAAAATAATATTAGATACTCGGGAACCAACAATTATAATAACTACAAAAACGCCAATGGTCTTTTTGCTACACTGGTTTTTTCTTCAAAAATTTCAGCTAAACCAGAAATTGGGCTACAATGGGAAAAAAATAAAACTAATGATACTAATGTTATCGGGGTAAAAGGGGAGGATCTTTTGAATACTAGTCCTGTAATTTCTTATTCAAAAAGTTTAGAAAATAAACCAACAGAAAAAAGACCTATAAACGAACCTACTGATATTCCTCAACCAGGTGAAATATTAGGAGAAACAGATGTTTTACCAACTCAAAACCCCACTTTTCTGCCTACTAATCTGTTAAACACCAGTTACCCAAAAGTAACCGGGACAGATACTATCAGGAGATTGGCCATTTTTATAATTATTCTTGTTTTTATTTGTTTGGCCTCCTTGGGGTTTATTTTGTTGTTGATGTCAAAAAAAAGAAAAGAAAGAGAGACTAAAGAATAATTTATTTTTTCTGTCATAATAGGATATATTAATTAAAAATTAATATGGAAAACCATTCACCCGAAAACACCTCTAATCAGGAATATAAATCAGAAATTAGGCTAAGTCCACAAATTGTTCAAAAAGTTTACCAAGACACAGTTATGAGGTCGGGTCAATTTGGTCAATCAGTATTGGCCAAAGATTTAATCAACGATGAGCTGTTTAATAAAGACCGATTAGAACAAAATCGTGAGACCATCGAAAAACTAGCTGACCAACTTCAACCTCGTTTTTTCAGAAAAGACATTGGTGGGGCCGACTCTAAAGATGCAATATTTGATAAATATCAAAACCAATGGGCCAATTCTACCCAAGACTCCAAGCACCTACTTGCATTAATTTCGGCAATTGGATTGGGAAAAGTAACCACCGCCAGAGCTTATTTAAATCAAGCTTCGATAAAAGAAAAAGGTGTTATTAGGTATTTGGTCGACAAAGAAGCCTATGTTAAGGAACGTAATCGTCAAAAAAATATTTATGGCAACATCAAGTACTAATATATTTTTAAAGTTATGTCCAGTCGAGAATCTTTAAAAGAATTTTCTTGTGACGGAGTGAATTATGTCTGTCCTAGTTGGAATCAAATGGGGGATTTCACTTTTAATCTAGCTCAAAAAATTAACCAATCTGGAAGAAAATTTGATCGTATG
>CAYSTF010000046.1:0-5704 GCA_964434125.1 uncultured Gammaproteobacteria bacterium | reverse complement strand
TTTAGAATGGCTACTAAAACACCGACTTAATAGTTACGAGAATGATTATAACACAGAAATTTTAAAACATCTTAGGCGCTGGGGACGGAATTGGGATTTGGTTGGTTTAATTGGTTTGGTTGAAACGATTGAGAAGGACTAAGCGTTTCAACTGGTTGAGTGGCACGAAGACAAATGGCTCCAGCTTCAAAAGTTTCTGGAGAAACATTGATAGAAAAAGATTGAGTAGCAACTCGCAAACCAATTAAAAGGTTTTTGGCTGAATCAGGGTCTAAATCAAGACTTAAGAGAGGTAAAAGGAAGGTAAAAATTTCACAAAAAGGAGCATCTTGATCGACTAAACTAGCTTTAGCCCAAGGTTTAATATTATTAGTTGGTGAAATTTGAACCCAAGTACCACTATTGACCATATTGGAGTTGGCACCTAAAAGAGTTTCTTCACCCAAAATAAAATTAATATCGGCAATTCCCGATTGATGAGCGATGTTGATTTGATTTTCGGCAACTTTAGGGGAACCCTGCTTGGTTTCGACGATTAAGTTTAACTTGCCGTTATCTTGGTTGTAATTAACTTTTTCGATTTGATCTAAAGGGTAATCTAAAGTAATTACTAAATCATTTTGGTTGTAGGCATCGATTAATAAATCAAGTCCGCTAAGCTTAGAGTAGTTAGCATCGGGTTTGGTGGGACAAAAAACTTTAGTTTCAATATTCTTTTTTTTGAGAGTTAAACCAAGAGCTAAAGCGGCTGAAAGCTGATCAATACCAATTTGAGGAACAACCACTAGGGCTGTTTTAGCATTGACTAATAATTCTTTAATTTGAGATACGTTATAATTTTTCATATAAGAAAACCTGCTTGTTTTTAATTCTTATTACACATAATAAATAGTTAATAGTATGACTATTTATTTGTGTTATAGGATATTATAACATCATTTAGTTTAAAGTCAATGTAAGGCTTAAATGTCATTCCGCAATCAGTACCGGATTTGATTTTTTCAATAGTATTTTTGGCTTGATGAATACTGTCAACCTTGGTGTCTTTGATAATTTTATTATCTCGCTTAAGGTGGATTAAGTCCCCTTTGCTAATCTCTCCTTTAGTACACTGTATACCGGCAATCCTTACTTTATCAATTTTAAATTCAGCCTTAACATAGCCTTCACCTAAAATATTTTCGTCAATAGTGGGTTCAAGCATTTTTAATACCTGTGCTTGAACATTATCAATAATTTCGTAGATAATTTTTGATTCAAAAACTTTAACTTGATTGGTTTGAGCTAATTTTAAAATTTGTTTGGGGGTATTGACATTGAAACTAAAGATTTGAGCTTTTCCCGTATCTGCCATAAAAACATCGGTGTCGGTAATAGCACCAACGCCTTCAGAAAGAATGTATACGTCATTTGAAAAACTTCTTTTTAAAGCTTGAAGTGTCCCTTCAACATCAGCCTTAAGAATAATTTTTAATTTGGGGTTGTCTTCATCATACTCATATTTTGGCTTACAAACACTGGCGACAGGAACGTGTTTTTCGGTAGTTACCAAGCTACCAACACAGGGAACTAACTCGAAACCAAGTACTTCAACTGGAGTACTGGGGCCGACTGATTTGATACTTTGACCTTTGTCGTTAACTAGGGCTTTAACTTTACACAAAACATTGTCAGCATAGACGATATCTCCAGTGTTTATAGTTCCTTTTTGAACAATAAGTGAGGCGACTGGACCTCGGGATTTATCAAGTTTAGATTCAATAATAAATGCTTCTAGCGGAGCGTTCGGTTCGCTTTTTAACTCCATAATTTCAGCATTTAACTTAATAAGTTCGATTAACTTATCAATTCCTTGACCAGTTTTTGCCGAAACAGGAACAATGGCAACTTGTCCACCGTATTCTTCTGGAGTAAATCCAATTTCAACTAATTGTCCTTTGATTTTGTCAGGAGAAGCACCATCTAAGTCCATCTTGTTCATGGCAACAATAAATGGAATATTAATATTTTTGATATATTGAATACATTCTTTTGTCTGTGGCATTATTCCTTCGGTAGCGGCAATAACCAAAACTATAATGTCAGTAATTTGGGCACCTCGAGAGCGCATATCACAAAAAGCTGCATGCCCGGGTGTGTCAATAAAGGTAATCCCTTGGACTTGATAAGCACCAATGTGTTGAGTAATTCCCCCACTTTCTCTTTTGACAACATCGGTTGAGCGAATTTTATCCAATAGACTGGTCTTGCCATGATCAATGTGGCCCATAACAGTGACGATTGGGGGTCGAAAATTTATTTTTAAATCTTGTTGTTTCATAATGATATTTACCCCCATTAATATTTCCTTAAAATTTGGAGATATTAACTTTGAGTGATTTTTATTTCTAAGCCTACTAATTGTCCAGCAAGACGGACATTTTCTCCGCCACCACCGATAGCTAGGGCAAGTTGATTTTCAGGTACAGATACGGTTACTACCTGTTTATCGATAGAAACCACTTTTACTTCTTGAGCGGGTGAAAGAGCTTGAATAATAAAATTATTGATATTTTTGGAAAAAGCGATGACGTCAACTTTTTCAGAAGTTGGCAGTTCATTTAAAATAGCTTGAATTCGAGAACCTTTTTGACCAATACAAGAACCAACGGGATCAACTCCAGCTTGATTTGAAGAAACAGCTACTTTTGTACGCTCGCCAGAAGCACGAGCAATTTTTTCAATAACAACAGTTTTATTGGAAACTTCGGGGACTTCTCTAGTGAATAGTTGTTTGATAAATTCCGGGTCACGTCGAGATAAAACAATATCACTTTTCCCCAAGTCATCTTTAATGATGGATTTCAAAAGAAACCACTTGCGAGTCCCAAGCTGAATTACTTCATTTTTTATTTGTTCGTCTTTTGGGCAAATCGCTTCAGTTTTACCAACACCAACAACCATTTTGTAAGGATCGTTTCGAATTACGATACCGGGGACTAAATTTCCAATTTTCTTTTGAAATTCAATAATGACTGTTTCTTTTTCGGCTTCATGTATTTTTTGGTCAATTACTTGCTTGGCGGTTTGAGCCGCAATTCGGCCAAAACCTGGAGGAGTTACGTCTTTTTTGGTTTCACCATCAAGTTGATAGACTTTAAACGAGCCACTTTCAGGAACGAGTTCAACTGTAAATTCGGCTTCTTCTGGTACTTCAATATCGTGTTCTTTTTGGTCACGCTTGTAGGCCGAAATTAAACCAAACTCAATTGAATCTAAAATAGATTGCACATCAATATTTCTCTCGCCAGCGATTTGAGCCACAGCAGCAGCAAATTCTGTCTTTGGTAGTTTTTTTAAGTCCATTTTTAATCTCCTTTTTATAATATAAAAAATGGGGTTTTCCAACCCCATTTCGAATATCGTTTATAAACTGAAGTATTATACTACAATCCAAGCTCTTTTATCAATTCTTTTTGACGGAAGTTTAGACGAGTGGGAATTTCGACCATAAGTCGAATATAAAAATCACCGACACCATATCCATTCACATCTTTAATACCTTTTCCCCGAAGTCGAATAAGGGTATTTGGTTGAGTGCCTGGTTTGACTTTTACTTTTAGAGGATCAGTGAGGGTTGGGACTTCAAGAACAGTTCCTAAAACAGCTTGAGAAAAACTTAAGGTAATAGTAATAAAAACATCATTCCCTTCTCGTTTGAATATTTTGTCAGGTTGAACGTCGACATAAAGTATAAAGTCTTGAAAACGAATTTTTTGACCATCATCAACTCCGGCGGGAATTTTAATTTTTTTTCTTTTGCCATCTATAGTAAATTCTTTCTCTACTCCATTGGCAGCTTCTAAGAAAGATAGATTAATTTTGTAGGTCTCAAGTCTTTTTTGTTGTCTAGTTTGACCTCCAAATGAACCACCAAAAAATTGCTCGAAGATGTCAAAAGGATTACTAAATCCACCAAAATCAAAATCAGACCCACCAAAAGGATTGCCACCGCTTTGGGTATAAGTAAAATTGAAAGGTCCGTTTTGTTGGGTATAAGTACGACCGCCAAAAGGACCGGAATTTGGGTCAAAAGCAGCGTGGCCAAACTGATCGTAGGCAGTCTTTTTTTGATCATTACTCAAAACTTCATAAGCTTCGTTGATCTCTTTAAATTTTTCTTCGGCATCAGGAGCTTTGTTGCGATCTGGATGAAATTTTAAAGCTGATTTACGGTAGGCGCTTTTTATTTCATCTTTGGAGGCGTTTTTGGAAACTCCTAATACTTCGTAAAAATCTTTTTTCATTCGAATATTTTATCACCAAATTCTTGTAGAGACGTCCCGCCGCTGCGGGACATCTCTACAATTTAATTAATTTATTGAACTACCTCTCCTTCCTCAGCTTCTTTTTTATCATCAGCTTTAGGTTCATCGGGTGTTGGTTGGCCAGCTTCAGGAGCAGGTTGTTCTGGTTGTCCTGGTTGCCCAGGTTGTTGCTGTTGGTAAATAGCAGCACCAACAGTTTGTAATATTTGACCTAAATCTTCGGACATTTTGTTAAGATCGTCGATAGAGGCATCTGACTTGGCTAAAACTTCTTTGGCGTCTTTGATTTTATCTTCAATTTTAGTTTTGTCTTCTGGCTTAATCTTGTCAGCAAAGTCTTTGAGGGTTTTTTCTCCTGAAAAAATTGTGCCATCAAGTTTGTTTTTGCTTTCGGCCAAAAGTCTTTTGTTTTCGTCTTCTTGAGCATGGGCTTCGGCGTCTTTTTTCATCTGTTCAATTTCGTCATCTTTTAGATTTGTTGCATTTTGAATAGTAATACGTTGTTCTTTGCCAGTGCCTTTGTCTTTGGCAGAAACAGACAAAATACCGTTACTATCGATGTCAAAAGTCACTTCAATTTGAGGCATTCCTCTGGGTGCAGGTGGAATACCATCTAAAATAAATCGGCCCAAGGATTTGTTGTCGATAGCCATTGGCCTTTCTCCTTGTAGGACATTGATTTCGACTTGCGGTTGATTGTCAGAATAGGTAGTAAATATTTGAGATTTTTTGGTTGGAATAGTAGTGTTTCGGTCGATTAAAGGAGTACGAACACCACCTGCGGTTTCAATCCCAAATGTTAATGGGGTAACATCCAATAAAACAATATCTTTTACCTCTCCGGTAAGTACTGCTCCTTGGACTGCAGCCCCAATGGCCACTACTTCGTCAGGGTTAACATTATTATTTAATTCTTTACCAAAAAACTTTTTAACCGTTTCTTGGACTTTTGGCATTCGGGTCATACCTCCAACCATAATGACTTCTTTTATGTCTGTTTTAGAAACGTTAGCATCTTTTAGGGCTTTTTCGACAGGTCCGATAGTCTTTTGGATTAGATCATCTACTAGTTTTTCAAGGTCAGACCGAGTCATTTTTTTGGTTAAATGAAGCGGATTGCCGTCTTTTTGAGTAATAAATGGTAAATTGATTTCGGTGTCGGCAGCAGAAGACAACTCGATTTTGGCTTTTTCGGCGGCTTCTCTGACTCGTTGTAAGGCTTGAGGGTCTTTACCCAAATCAACGCCATTTTGTTTTTGAAAATCATCAATAATCCAATTTATAATTTTTTGATCAAAATCATCTCCACCTAAGAAAGTATCGCCATTGGTAGCCTTGACTTAAGGAAATTCCAACAGGAAAAAGTTTGGCGATTTCTTCGATTCGAGTCCCATCAA
>CAYSTF010000045.1:0-5973 GCA_964434125.1 uncultured Gammaproteobacteria bacterium | reverse complement strand
ATTATGTGGCCATTTATGGCGGCAAATTATGGTTTAGGAATAATTTGGGCGGCAGTAATTGGAATAACTTTTCAATTTTTTATCAATATGGAGATTGAAAGATACACCCTAATCAATGGCGAAAGTGTATTTGTGGGTTTGGCCAGAAAATTAAAACTAATCTCCCCTATCTGGTTTATACTGTCAACGATTATTCCTTGGATGTGGCCGGGAATTATTTTATCTTCAGCAACAGTATTGTCGTCTGTTTTGGAGTTTAATAATCCAAAATTAATTGCTGTATTTATGTTGTTATTGGTTGGTTTAATATTAAGCTTAGGAAAGGTTGCATATAAGTCTCAAGAAATGTTTCAAAAAACCTTAATATTCATTGGGGTTCCATTTATTGTTTTATTAACTATTATTTTGGCGAAAGGAACTGATTGGCAGAGTTTGGCAAATGGGTTAGTTGGGAAAGGAGATGGTTTTTGGATGATACCCGGAGGATTATCGCTGATTACCTTTTTGGGAGCTTTTGCTTATAGTGGAGCTGGTGGCAACCTAAATTTGGCTCAATCATTTTATATTCGGGAAAAAGAATACGGCATGGGTAGATATGGAGGTAAGATTACTGGATTGCTTAGAAAAAGTGATGAAAATTTTAGTTTGGAAGGAAGAACATTTGATATAAACAAAGAAAATTTGTCAATTTTTAAGACTTGGTGGAAGAAAGTGAACTTAGAACATGCTTTAGTTTTTTGGTTAACTGGAGCGGTGACTATAATTTTATTAAGTTTATTGTCGTTTGCTACTGTATATCATCAAACTAGCGTGGGAGGAATTGGATTTTTGTTCCAAGAAGCCCAATCGATTGTGTCTCACACCTTACCAATTGTCGGTGTTTTATTTTTGGTCATAGTGGCCACAATGTTGTTTTCAACTCAATTATCAGTTTTTGACGCCACAAGTAGAATAACTTCAGAAAATTTAATTATTATGAACAAAGACAAATTCAAACCAAAAAATTTGTCAAAATATTATTTTATTTTTTTGTGGTCACAAATATTATTGGGTATTTTTATCTTGATGTTTGGCTTTAGTGAACCAATGCAATTGGTGACGATTAGTGCCTTTTTAAATGCCATGACAATGTTTGTATATACAATTTTAATATTGTGGCTAAACAGTACAACGCTACCAAACGAACTTAGACCAGCCTGGTGGCGAAAGATAATCTTGTCATTAGTAATCTTGTTTTTTGGCATTTTTAGTCTATTGACTTGGCTATATTAAGATTAATAGTTATAATCGTCTAATATGAAAAAAATAACAATTATGGGGACGGGTTATGTAGGTTTAGTAACTGGTACTTGTTTGGCTGAGTTGGGACACGAGGTGACGGCGGTCGATATTGACAAAACAAAGATAGACAACCTAAACAAGGGAATAATTCCAATTTATGAGCAAGGTTTAGAAGAGTTGGTCAAAGAAAATAGAAAACAGAAAAGATTGTTTTTTACTACCGACATTAATAGTGCTATTAAACAAGCTGAAGTAATTTTTATTGCAGTTGGAACTCCCCCATTACCTGATGGTAGTGTCAATTTGGAATATGTAAGGTCGGTGGCTGAATCAATTGGGAAAAACATAAAAGAGTATAAGGTAGTTGTCGACAAATCAACCGTACCTGTAGGAACTGGTGATTGTGTGACTGATATTATTAAGACTTATTACAAAGGCGATTTTGACGTAGTTTCCAACCCAGAATTTTTGAGAGAAGGGAGTGCTGTTAGTGATTTTATGCACCCAGATAGGATAGTAATTGGCAATGGTTCACCAAGAGCAGAAAAGATACTAAGAGATATATATAGCAATTTTGATACCGAAAATATTATCTTTACAGACATTAAGTCGGCAGAATTAATAAAGTATGCTTCAAATGCATTTTTGGCAACAGAAATTTCTTTTATAAATTCGATTGCTAATATGTGTGAAAAATTGGGCGCTGATGTTGAAAAGGTGGCTCAAGGAATGATGCTAGACAAACGAATAGGGACAAAAGCGTTTTTGCATGCGGGGGTTGGTTATGGTGGATCTTGCTTTCCAAAAGATGTCAAAGGATTAATTCAAACTGCTCAGGAAAACGGTATTAGATTTGGAATATTAGAAGAAGTAGAAGAAACTAATAATGCTCAAAAACATTCGTTGTTGGCAAAAATCCAAAAATTGTTAGGCCAAGATTTAAGGGATAAGAACATAACTCTTTGGGGTCTAGCTTTTAAACCTCATACAGATGATATTCGTGAAGCTCCAGCATTGGTAGTTATCAAACAATTGTTGGATAGAGGGGCAAAGGTGAAAGTTTTTGATCCAATTGCTCAAGAAACTGGCAAAAAGGTGTTAGGTGATAGTGTAACTTTTGAAACTAATTTATTGGATTCGACAAAGAATAGTGACGTTGTAATATTGGTAACTGAATGGCCCGAATTTAAAACAGTTGATTTGGACAAAGTAAAAAAGAACCTAAAACATACCAATATGGTAGACGGTCGAAATGTATTCAATCCAAAAGAGATGAAAAAGCTAGGCTTTAATTATATTTCGATAGGAAGAAGTTAAGTTAGAGCGTTAGAACTTTAGAACGTTAGAGCGTTAGAATGTTAGAGCGTTAGGACTTTAGAGCTTTAGTTTTTTGAGAAGGTAGGAAATAATGATGGGCAGATAGATAGAAGTAAGTAGTAAATAGCTTATAGTGAGTAGCTTAGAAAAGATAAAAATGACTAGAGTGTGGTACAGAAAAATAGATAAAGAATTTTTGCCAACAATTGTAATTGGTTTTAGAAAATTTGGAAATTTTTTCAAAAATAATTGATAGACGGAAACAACTAGAGACAAAACAATAAGAGTGTACCCGAGTAACCAATTGTTTGCTGGATTTGACCATGATTTTGAAATTAGGTCAAAAAATTCATAAACTGATAATAGTACCAACGAAGAGAAAAGTAACCCCAGATTTATTTTTTTGTTTTCAAATATTTGTTCATATTTTTTGGCAAAAAACCCTAAAGCAAATAAAAAGAAAAATGATCCACCAAACAATACTCCACTCCCGCCATAAAATGAATTAATTATTTTGTATTTATTAAAAATTGCAGAAAGTAGATAAAAGGTAATAATTAGGGGAATATCAAAAAACTTTGATTTTTGATGATTAATTAATTTATAAATAAAATAGGAAATTGAAATTAGTTGGATATAAAAGAAAACAAAATAAAGTGGTCCGGCAACCGAAAAGGTAAATATTTTTTTAAAAATAGTTATAAAGTCGAGATACCCAAAATAAAGGCAATAAACTAAAGTGGCAATTAGGTAAGGAATAAAAATCTTTAGGATTCGTTTCAGAGTATACGAAAAATTGACAACTCCTCCCCTATTTTGGATAGAGATTGCTGAGGTAAAACCAGCGATTAGAATAAACAAAGAGACATGGAAACCGGTATGGTATTGAATAGTTAGATTTTGATAATAAGAAAACAGGTGGTCGACAACCACGGCAATCATTGCCAGTCCTTTGAGCAAATCAAGCCAGAGATAATTTTTGGGTTTAGAGGTCACAGATTTTTTCATCAATTGATTATAGAATTTCAAAGCCGCATTTTTAACTCTAACACTGTTTCTTTTTTTAAATTATTTTTTACCCAATCTTTGCTTGATTTAGTTAATAAATCTCCTAATCCGAAAAGTATTTCGTTATCTTTTACCTTTTCAATACGTCTAATTGCTTTATTAATTATTTCTTTAGTTGTTGTTTTCCCTTTTTTCTTGATTACTTCGTTATCTATTTCCCAGTTATTTTTTAAGAAAAACCAAACATCGAAAATATCACGATTAGCCATTTTTACTCTATTAGCCAATGCTAATAATTTACAGGCAACCATAGCTGATTTATTCATAGTTAGCATCGATATTCCTAAGTAATTTTTTACTTCATAGTCAGTATCAGTTTTGTTCCTTGTGATTTCGATTTTTAGTTTTCTTTCTTCATAACCATAATCAACTAAAAAAAAGATAGTATTTTTTTTGATAATACTTTCTATTATTTTTCCGTACTTATTTAAAATTGTTTGAATTTTTTCAAAAATAGTATCTTCTTTATTTTTGTCTAAAAGGTCAAAATCTAGATCTACTGATGTTCGAGGTAAATCATAAAACAAATATGCCATAGTTCCACCTTTAAATCCTAAGAATTTACCAATATCACTATCTGAATAAAAATCTTTCAAAATCCTAATCATGACAAGTTTGTGTTTTTCTGAATCAAACATTTTCTTTTTGAACTAATTTATAATAGCTAAAAATTCTTTTAGTAGTTTTTTTGTTTTTGTAAATTTTTGATAATTCTAAAACAAAATTCCAATCTAGTGTAGATAAGTTATCAAAATGATAATCACGATACAAATGCACAGCATCGGTAAAAGCTCTTTCTTTTGTAGCAACAAAATAATTATCTTTTTTTTCTATACCTAAATTGTTAAATAAAATTTCGTTTCTCAATCTTTTGTAAATAATTTTTTGATCATTTATTTTAATTTCTCGATTTACATAAGAAACAACAAAAGTAGTGTTATATTTCTGAAAGACGACGCCTTCTTTAACTAAGACAGATTCTAAGCTTAAATATGATGGAGAATAAATTTTGAGCGCTAATTCTGGAATTGAATAATTATCTTTAGCATAAATTCCCCTACTAGGGTTAAGAATTTTGTTTCTTTTGACCAAATTATTTAATCTTCTTTTTAAATTTACATATCTTATAGAGGGAAACATTAAAGATAACTCTTTTAAGCTAAATATATTTTGATTGGTTTTATAGATAGTATTTAAAATGTCTTTTTTGTTCATATTTGTACTGGAAGTAACATATTATGTTACCATCAGTCCAAATAATGTCAATAATTTAAATTACAATGTTGAGTTATTTTTTACTAAAATATAGAGGAAAATACAACACACATTTTTGTTAAGAAAGAAAAATATTAATACAATGTATGATTATTTAAGGCTGTATTGTTTGCCATAAATTAGGTCGTATTGGATGAGTTCATAGTCCTTAAGTTGTTGTGAAGTAAATTTTGGTGGGAGATTTAGGTGTAAAACTGTATTGGTGGTGCTAATTGATTGAAGGTAATTAAATTGATATTTGGGGGTTATATTGGCCAAATTTAGAACCTCAAGACCAAGAAAACTGGGGCTAAGGTTAGAGCTTGGCAAAAAATTTATTGGATAGTTTGACCACATTGAAATAGGAGTTGAGTGCATCTTGGTTTGGTCTGAAATATCGTAAGAAACTTCTTGATAAAAGTTTAAATTTTGATCAAAAAGAGGTAAATGATCACCAAATAATATTATTATGGTTGGTTTTTTACTTTTTGAAATTTCTTCTTTTAAAGCTTTATATGCTAAGTCGGTTAGGTTGATACCATCGGTATAGGTTTGAATTACATTCTGGTTATGAGTTGGTAATTTGCCACTAACTTTAATTTGGTGTTTACCAAAAGTATCGACACCAAAAGGAAAATGATTTTGCATCGACAGAGCAAAAATAAATTGAGGTTGGGTGGTGGAATTGTATTGTTTAACAATTTCTTGGTTAAGTGAGACATCAGATACAAAAGGTCCAATTTCTTTATAGCCTGACATGTTTTCAATACTTATAAACTTTTCTAGCCCAAAGTGTTTATAAACCTTGGGGCGATTGTACATGGAAGCATGAAAGGGGTGAATCGTGGTAGTGGTGTAACCAGCTTCTTTAAAGGCAGTAAATAGGGTTGGAAGATCTTTTTTGACAGATTGGCTATACGGAGTCTTCCCTTTCAAATAATAATTACTAAGTCCAGTTAAGAGTTCAAACTCAACATTGGCAGTGGCAGTGCCGATTGTGGGAGAAATGAGGGTTGACTTGATGTCTTTGCGAATGTTTGATATCGGGTCAGA
>CAYSTF010000044.1:0-6048 GCA_964434125.1 uncultured Gammaproteobacteria bacterium | reverse complement strand
TCAAACAATCCTATACTAATTATATCGTTTTTGCTTACTTTTTGTGAATAAATCTTTTGTTCAATCTGTTTATCTAGAAGTCCATTAGTAAAAAATTTATTAACTTTATAAGATCTTAATAAATCATTTAAGCCACCAATATGATCACTGTCTCCATGAGTCAGAATCACTGCCTCTAGAGTTTTATCCCAAAAAGGCAAATTGTTTTGAAGGCATCTTAGCACTCTTTTGTTATCCGGTCCAACATCAATTAATAGTTGAATATTTTTATAAGTTGCCAAGATAGCATCTCCTTGCCCAACATTACATACCACCACTCTCGCTCGGTTATCAGGTAGTGTTAGATAAAAAATAATTATTAAAGCTAATAGACTTAGATAGATTAAAATTTTATTTTTCATAAATAAATATTATCGAGCAAAATTTTTATATTTTAATAACCAATATATCAATATCAGATACCACCCAATAACTATCAAAATATTAAAATTTACCCCTATATTTATCCATCTCCAACTCCCCACTTCTCCTGCTACTAAACAAAAATATTTCAAAAGCGGCCAAATAGACCACAAAACTAATTTTCCCAAAATCGGGATAAATACCCCAACAACCGAACCTAAAAACCCTATTATAGTAATTAATCGAACCGTCATTAAAACTAATAAATTGCTAACTGGACCAATCAAATTTATTTTCCCAAAGAATAATCCCATTATTGGGCTAATCCACAAGCTTATCCAAAAACTTGATCCCAAAATTCCTCGCCATGGGCTAGTCACAACTCCAACGAATGCTACAAAACTCAACCAAAAACTTATCTCATAAATAGATTTCGGCCAAGTCAAGACAATAACCAAAACACTAAAAATTAACCCCCGAACGAGATCATATCTTCGCCCTAATATTTGAGCCCAATACATCACCGATACCATAATCATTGCCCTGACTACCGGAATCTGCCACCCTACCATCTCTAGATACCCCAAAGCGACTATAAACCCTACTACAATTGCTTTTTTACGACCTAAAATTTTAGCCAAGCTTTCTACCAATCCCCCAAACACCAGCATCATATTAGTTCCACTCACCACCACCAAGTGAACCAAACCACTGTTCTTTAACAGATTCCAAAATTCTTTTTCAAAACCAGTCTCGTCCCCTAAAAGCATTCCACCTAACAACCCCGCCTCAAGTGGCGGCAAACTTTGGTATATAACCCCCATCAAACTATACTTATTTACAAACTTATATATCAGAAAAATAATTACAACGACTAATCCCCAAATCAAAAAATGCTTTTGTTTTTTTGTCATCATTATTCCTTTAATTTAAAACCTTCCTGTCTCGCAAGCTCGACATCCTCCCTTAAAAAAGGAGGAAGTCTTAAAAATAATAATTTTTAACCCCAACCACGCGGCGGCGGGGTTAGAAAAATAACCCCTCCCTTCCTCAAGGGAGGGGTTAGGGGTGGGTTTGTAAAATTATAGGGCAATCTCATCTTTAATCTCCTCATACAATTTATCCCCAATCCCCGACACTAATTTCAATTCTTCAATATTTTTAAATCCCCCATTTTTGGTTCTATAATCGATAATTCTTTTGGCTATTGATGGACCAACCCCGCTTAAAGTGTCTAGCTGTTCTATTGTCGCCGAGTTTATTCTCACAATTTTATTGTTACTTACGCCCAAAACATAATCATTATTAGCCTGCCCACCTAACTGTGTTAGCTGTTGGCGGGGAATAAATATTTTTTGTCCATCCATTAACCTCTCGGCCAAATTTAAATTTTTTGCCACCCAGTCGCGATCAGCCTTAGCGTTCAAACCCCCAGCCTTTATTAATGCATCGTTTATTCTAACATCACCAATCAATCGATAAACCCCTGGATTTATAACTTCACCAGAAATATCAACAACTACACTGCTATTACCTTGTAAGTTATTATCAATACTATTTCTATTTTGGTTTTGTAAAACAGTCGGTTCGTTTGTTTTTGAAGTAAACCTGACTTCTGAATTAGTTTGAAATTGTTCTCTAAAATTCATCCCAATTCCTACTAGAACCAACAAAATCCCCAAAAACAACAATCCGTCTACCCACCTAAACTTGTTAAACTTTCCCAAGTCCATAAACTATTCTATACTATAGTAATGACCCAAATATTAAGCATTCTTATTTTTATTTTTGTAGCCCTCAGCTCACTTCTCGTTACCTCTTCCCCACTAAGCGTATTCACGCCTCAAATCATTGCTCTAATCTCTATTATTTTTATTTTTTTATCGCTATTTAAAAAAATTTTTTCTTTACACTTGATTTCCTTTATAATCTGTTTGATAGTTTTTGACAGTCACGGCCTCAATTCGCCATTTTTCTTTTTAGTTTATTTTTTACTATTTACTATTGCCTTCCAAAACCCACCCACCACCACTCTTTCATACTCATTGACCTTAATCTTACTTTTATCTCAATCACTAAACTCTCCCCAATCACTAATTCCACTAGCTTCTCTGCTTTTTGTCACCCCATTAGCCTGGTTTATTGGTAAACAGTATTTAGATAAAACGAAAACGGATATAGATATTGAAACAAGCGAAACAAATATTTTGCTCTGGCTATCACTTAAGTTCAAAACCGGAATTTGCACTATAATCGATAATTGCGCTGAGCTTCTGTCTACCCCACTTCAACCTAGTCAAAAGGAAAAACTAAAATATATCAAAGATTCGGCCAAATCACTCCTTAATTCTTCAGAAAAGCTTAAAGATGAAGTTGATAAACAATCAGATGAAGAATAATGACAAATCCCTCTCCCCTTCGGGGTTTCTCCCGGCGCCTGTCCCGATTTTGTCGGGAACAAAAGGGAGATTTATACTCCCTCCTTTCTGCAAAGGAGGGTTAGGGTGGATTTTGTTTTGTTTTATCTTATTTTTTTTATTAACCAAAGAAATAATCGCTCAAACTTTTGATTCCAATAGTTTCCATATCGAATTTGGAAATTTTAATATGACCAGTGGTAAGAAAAACTCTCCTAGCTATACCCTAACCGATACTGTTGGCCAAAATGCTCCAGGAAGATTTAGCAGTAGTGGATACGTGGTCAAAGCAGGATTCCAGTATATTTACGACACATCAGATAAGTTTTCTTTTAGTATCAGCGACCTTGATTTAACATTCGGTTCCATGATTCCCGATGTAGGTTCCACTCAAACCAATATTATCACCATCACCACTCCATCCAATCGTGGTTATGAAATTTTGGCTATTGCTAATCACCCTCTTTTGTCTACCGGGTACACCATTCCCGATACTACCTGTAATAGTAATAATTGCACCTTCAACACGTCCGCCCCATGGACCCTTTCAACTGCTTACGGTTTTGGATTTAACGCTCTTGGCATCAACAACAGTGGAGTAGTTACCAATATTGGCACCTCAAACTATTTTTCTAATTCAACCTATTATCGTCCCTTTGCTAGTCTTTCAAAAAACGAACTTCCTCAAATATTTATGTCAGAAAATACTCGAGTAAAAGATCGACAAGCTCGAATAACTTACAAAGTTAACATTTCCCTAAACCAGGCCGCTGGCAACTATAGCAACTTAATTAATCTAATAGCAATTCCAAAATATTAATTATTAATTTATCAAAAAACTAAATTTCTAACACTCTAAAGATCTAACACTCTAATATTATGTTTAACCTTACCCTCTCTCCTCCTCAAATAGAATTTGTCCTAAAACCAGGAATTACTATTACTCAGGCTTATCAAATTACCAATAATTCTCAAGAATCAATAACCTTAAACACAGAGGTTCTCCCATTTCTCCCCCAAGGTGAAAATGGATCTGTTTCCTATTCGTCTCTCTTGGCCAATCCAAATATTTCTTTTTCTTTAAACAATGCCAATCTTAGGCTTGGTCAACCATTTACACTTCAACCACAAGAAAGTCGCCAGCTAGTGTTAAAAATTAAAACCTCTTCTGCCACTGAATTGTCAGATTACTATTCTACGTTCTTTATTTATCAATCAACCGACTTGTTTGCTAACAACACCAATATTTCCCAATCAATAGGAAAAATCGGTTCACATATACTATTAAGTGTATCGAATACAGAATCACCCAAAATTAATAGTAAAATAAATAAGTTTACCGTCTCCCCAAAGATTAAAGATATTTTTTTTACTCCTATAACTTTTTCTGTCAATATCAAAAATAATACGAATTATTTTTTCAAAAGTTATGGAAAAATATCTATTTCGAAAAATCAAAAAACAATCAAAGAGTTAAATCTAGAACCTCAAAATGTCCTAGCCAATCATAATCGGTCACTAGTCTGTGAAAACCAAACACCGTGCACTCTTACACCACCTCTCTGGCCAGGTAAATATATTGCCACCGTTGAGCTTGATTCAAGCCTAAATACATCTCCTGTCTCTTTTTCATTTTGGGTTTTACCACTCTCTCCAATTCTTTTTATTTTTCTTTTTTTCTCTCTTGCCTACTTTCTTCGTTGGTTTAAAAAACGATTTAAACCAAACAAAACAAATTAGTTTTATTCTTAAATCCTTCATTTGTGTTTTCGTCCTTTTTCTATCCCGTCTTCGGGGGGACTCATCAGTATAGTCATAAACTATAGAACAACAACAATAACAACCTCTAGTGGAGAACCAAAAACCCACACCCCGCTACCGGAATGATCGTTTTTGGACCCCCAACTAGAGGTTGTAAAATGACGATTTTTCGTCATTCCGTGAATTCAATACCACAAGAATCAGGTTTATTGCATTTTTCGTAAGCCGATGCCCACATTTCCTGCATTTCCTGATAGGTACCTGTTTTTAGCGAAGCTAACAAAGCAATCTTTCGTAGAGGTTCATCCCCAGTGTCTACAACTTCAACCAATAGTTCAAACCTACCCAACATGTCATTGGGGACAAGGCTGACCTGATGTCGACGATATTCATAGACACGGACCTTGCCAGTAGAAGGAGACTCTACCCTAATCAAGATAGTCTGGTTTTCCACGAAAAACACCTCTTTTCTATGATTCTAACCACAACCCTGAATAGTCAAGCCCTTGAACAAAAACTTGTTTGTAGTTTCTAAAGTCTTCCTCGCGAAACCAACCAATACAGGTCAATGTCTCACCTCGATTTAGATCGGTTTTTTTCGACCAGCGAAAATCAATCGGAATTTCATCACCATCACGTCCAAATTTACAGCCAAAACCCCCAATCAGCAGCTCTTCCCATTCACCAGTCAACCACAGATAACTACTTTGGATAAACAAGATCACTGCTTTACCAGTTAACAGATAGACTGCAAACCGAAAAACCTTACCTGTTTGTTTGATTGGAATCTCTCCATAAACCCAATCTGAATTACTGAGTCCACTCACGTCTTGTTTTAACTTAACTGGTTGATTGAACCAAAAAGAAAGATTATTTCTCAATTGGTCCGAATCAATTATTAAGTCTTTATCCCAAGTCACAGAGTCCATTTTAAATTTCACCTCCTATCCCTTTTCACCCCAAAACTTGATTATTTTATTAATCTCGGTAGTTAGACTGGCAACTATTTTGTCGGTCAGAAGTTGAAGAGTTTTCGCGTCATCCCTTTTTTCAAAAAAGGTATTTTCGGTTATATCAGGACAATCCCAATAACTACCAGAAGTGTAGGCCGGAGACCTAAAACCCAAAGATCTTATTCCCCGAATGATTTGTTGATAAACCGTCTGGCAATGAAGCTCATGCACCACTATCATACAGTACAAATTGCCTTCTATCTCACCAATAGACAAAAGCAATTTTGAATCACCAACCGTTGTTTCAATCCATCTGTCACCAATAATTTTTGCCGATAAGCCCCAATTCTCAACCATTTTTACCAAAGCTTCCTTTGTCATAACTAATCCACCTCTTTCTTCCGTCTCTTGTATTGAATTCAGTTGTTAAAGAACCATTTCAAAAAAATATATTTACAACCAAGCTTACTTGGTAAAATTTTTGTTTTGAAAATTGGAAAGATTATACCACTTAT
>CAYSTF010000043.1:0-6060 GCA_964434125.1 uncultured Gammaproteobacteria bacterium | reverse complement strand
AAATGTTGTTATCCAAAATTTGGATAGAAAAAATTAAGCCTTATTTTCGCTTCCAAATAGTTTAATTTTTCTTTTTACCAATTCTTTTACAGCTTCTCGACTTGCTCCTAAATATTTTCTTGGGTCAAACTCACTTGGGTTTTGGTTTAAATATTGTCTAACTGCACCGCTAAAAGCCAATCTAGTATCAGTATCTACATTTATTTTTACTATACCCATATTTATTGCTTCCCTAATTATAGTCTCAGGTACGCCCTGCGCATTTTCTATCTTTCCCCCAAAATCATTATTAATTTTTACTAAATCAAACAAAACACTAGATGCTCCATGTAATACAATTGGAAAATCTTGTCCAACAAATTCTTTAATTTTAACCAGTCTATTGAAATCTAAATTTGGTTCACTCTTAAATTTATAAGCTCCATGGCTTGTACCAATAGCAACTGCCAGTGAATCACACCCTGTTCTTTTAACAAACTCCAAAGCTTTTGAAGGATCAGTAAAAAAAGCATTTTTGTCTTCTACCGAAATATCGTCTTCAATTCCTGACAATGTTCCTAATTCTGCTTCGACCACGACATCTTTTTTGTGAGCATAATCAACAACCTGCTTAGTAATTTTTATGTTATCTTCAAAATTATTTTTTGAGCCATCAATCATAACTGAAGAAAAACCCTCATCTATCGACTCTTTACATATTTCAAAACTATCACCATGATCTAAATGTAATACTAGCGGAATAGACGATGATTGTAGTGCTCCTTCGATTAACTTTGTTAAGTATTTATTTTTTATATATTTTTTGGCGCTAGGCGATACTTGTAAAATCACAGGGGAATTTAGTTCTTCTGCTGCCTCTATTACTGACTGTAACAGTTCTAAGTTGTTAATATTAAAAGCTCCTATTGCATACTTCTGTTTTATTGCTTTATTAAATAGTTCTCTGGTTGTTACTAATTTTCTGTTTTCGATTTCTATCATATAGTAACTATTTTACAGCAAGCTGATAAAATATACTCATGTTTAACTTGCGTCTTATAGGTAAAAAGATTTGGAAACAAATTGATCATTCTAAAAAAATTCTTCTTCATTTTCATCCGGGTCCAGACGGAGATTGCATTGGTTCTTCCATGGCTTTTTATCATGTATTAAAAAATATGGGTAAGGAGGTTGTCGTGATTCAGGGCGACAACCCAATACCGAAAAACTTTTTAAATATACCAGGCATCGACAAAGTATTAAGTAAAAATATTTTTCAAATCGATTTAGATCAATTTGATTTATTTATTATTAATGATTCATCTTCAGTCAAACAAATTACCCGGCTTGGAGATTTGAAATTCCCTAAGAAAATAAACACTATCGTTATTGACCATCATCTCAGTAGTGAAAAGTTTGCCAATACAAATTTGGTTTTACCCAAATACCCAGCCACTTGTCAAATATTATTCGATCTTTTTCAGCTAAGGAGAATTAAGATTACTCCAAAGATAGCCGCATGTTTATTCATTGGTCTCTATACTGATACGGGCGGATTCAAATATGTTAATACAACTTACAAGACTTTAGCTATCGCTTCTAATTTAGCAAAAATATATCCAAAGTTTACTCAGTTAATATTTGATTTAGAAAATAACGACGAACCAGATAGGCTAAGATTCATCTCAACATTATTAAATTCAATAGAACATTATTATTCAGACCGCGTTGCTCTAGCTTCAATTTCATATGATCAAATTCAAGCTCTAAAATTTAGTCCCCAAACCTTAAATAATTATTCAGAAATTCCCAATATGCTAAAGTCTGTTGTCGGTTGGGATATTGGTTTGGCATTATTAGAAATACAACCAAATATTGTCAAAATTAGTTTGCGGACTCGTGACAGTAAATTTTATGATTTATCAAAAATTGCTCTTGCTACCAAAGCTGGAGGTGGTCACCGGGCTGCCGCGGGTGCTACTCTCAATCAATCGCTAGATGAAGCCAAAAAAACAATATTAAGTATTATCAAAAAACAGTATCCAAAAATCGATAAATAATTTTATTTTTTATGTTATAAATTAATAAGCCTGTTTATGGAAAATTGTATTTTTTGCAAAATTATCAAAGGAGAAATTCCTTGTTATAAGGTATATGAAGATGAGTTATTTTTAGCTTTTCTAGACATAAACCCCTTAAATTTAGGCCATACCTTACTTATCCCAAAAACTCATTATCAATGGGTCGACGATGTTCCGTCTTACGATTTATACTGGCAAACAGCCAAAAAACTGACTAAATCTATCCAGTTGGCAACTAATTGTTTAATTGTCGCCAAAATGGTCTATGGTTTAGGAGTTGACCACGCTCACATTCATCTTATCCCAAAATATGAAAATGATGACCATATTGGAGGCATTCAACCAAATAATAAAAAAGAGATTAATCCAGCGGAAATGGCTTTAATAGCGAAAAAAATTAGCGATTTTGTCTCTCAGCCTTAACTCTTTCAACTTTTGCTAATATTTTTTTTCTAATTCTAATTTTTTTAGGTGTAACATCAATCAACTCGTCACTATTAATAAAGTCCAAGCATTCTTCAAGTGAGTATCTGACTGCTGGAGCTAAAATTATTGAATCATCATTACCCGCAGCTCGCATATTGGTAAGTTGTTTCCCTTTACAAACATTAATTTCTAAATCTCCCATCACTGGTCTAAATCCTACAACTTGACCCTCATACACCATTTCGGTGGGTTCCACAAAAGTGATTCCTCTCTTTTGTGCCAGATCCAACCCATAAGACAGGGCTTTTCCTGACTCCGAAGCAATTAAAACCCCATTTCTTTCTTTATTATTTTCATCTCTTTTTGGTTCATACCCGATAAACAAAGAAGAAATTGAAACCATCCCTTTAGTTTCGGTCATCAAATTACTTCTTAATCCCAAAGCGTTTCTTTCACTGATTTTATACATCATTTTTATCCCAATTTTTTCATCTGTTTGCATATCTAACATTTCTGCTTTTCTTTTTCCCATTTCGGCTGTAATTGTGCCAACGTAATCCTCAGGAGTTAATATTGTCATTTCGTTAAATGGCTCATAAACCTTACCATCAATTTCTTTAAATATTACTTCTGGTTTTCCAATTTCTAGGGCATAATTTTCTCTTCTTAATTTTTCAATTAATATTGCCAAATGAAGCTCACCTCGTCCCGAAACAATCATTCTAATGCTATCAACTGGATCGTCTTCTAGTTTTAAACCAAGATTAGTTTCGACTTCTTCTTTTAATCTTTCTTTAATCTCTCGACTAGTTAAAAACTTAGCTTCATCTTTAGCAAAAATACCAGTATTTGGACCAAAACTCGCTTTCATGGTCGGGGGAGTTATTTCAATCGATGGTAGAGCTACTTGAAAATTTATACTCGTAAGCGTTTGGCCAATTTCTATTTCAGGAATTCCAGCAAGGTAAACAATTTCACCACATCCAGCTTCATCTATTTCAACTTTTTTAATTCCTTCATTCACATACATTCGTTCTACTTTAAAGTTACCCTTAGTTTTTTGGTCACTATTTACCAATGAAACCATCATCCCTTTCCTAATAACGCCTTGATTAATTCTCCCAAGTGCCAATCGTCCTAAATATTCATTTTTTTCAAAAGATGATACTAGCATTTGAAATGGTTCGTTTGTATTTTTTACCGAATTAGGAACAGTTTCTAATATCTGTTCAAATATGGGACTAATATCAGACTTATCTTCAAAACTGTTAGGTATTTGTTTATAAGCTTTGCCGTCTTTACCGATACAGTAGATTACTGGAAAATCTAACAAATCAGAATCGTCTACAAGTGATAAAAATAAATTTTCCGTATCAGCTAATACCTCTTTAATTCTTTCATCTTTCCGGTCAATTTTATTAATTATCAAGATTACCTTGAGTTTAGCCTCTAATGCTTTTTTTAAAACAAATTTTGTTTGTGACAATGGTCCTTCAGCTGCATCAACTATTAGTAAAACTCCATCAACCATATTTATAACTCGTTCTACCTCTCCACCAAAATCAGCATGTCCAGGGGTATCGATAATGTTTATTTTAGAATTTTTATAAAAAACTGATGTGTTCTTTGACAATATCGTAATTCCCTTTTCTCTTTCTAAGTCATTACTATCCATAATTCTGTCCATTTTCATCTCATCTTGATTTTCACGAAAAGTATGGGTTTGTTTAAGTAATGCGTCGACCAAAGTAGTCTTACCATGGTCCACATGGGCAATTACAGCGACATTTCTAATATCCGTCAAAATAGGCATTCGGTTATTCTACTACAATAACGAAAATTATCAATCGTTAAACTATAATATTATAGTATTTTATCGCTTTATCGTATAATCAACCATGTCAAAAAAAATATTTGTTTTGTTTTTTTTAATACTTTTTGGGGGCACAACTTTTTATATTTATACTAATAAAAAAATATTACCTAAAATTGAACAAAAAATAGATGAAACATCTGAAAAGATTCAAGAAATAAAAGAGACTATTGCTCCCAAACCAATAATAATTTTATCAGACGGTTTGCCTAATAAACATTTAATCAAAACTGCGTTTATTCCCCAAGCTCCCGAAAAAAACTGGGACCAGCCTTGGCAAGACTCTTGTGAAGAAGCCGCTCTTTTAACTGTCCATTATTATTATCAAAATTTGACACCAGACTCTCAAACAATAAAATCAGATATTTTAAAAATGATTGAATTTGAAAACGAGCAATCGTTTAACCATGATATAAACATAGACCAAATGGAAATTCTAGCTCAAAAATATCTTGGCTATACTACAAAAATAATTAATAACCCATCAATAAGCGACATCAAAGAATATTTAGTCAAAAACATTCCCGTGGTTATTCCGGCTAGTGGAAAAATACTATACAAAGAAAATAAACATTTCAAACAAGAAGGTCCTTACTATCACAATATAACCATCTTAGGATATGACGATGATCAAAAAAAATTTATAGTACACGATGTTGGGACACAATTTGGTTCATATTTCAAATATTCTTATTCTTTGTTGATGGAAAGTATTCATGATTTCCCAGAATCGAAAAACAAACAAGACATAAATGCTGGCAATAAAAAAGTTTTAGTTTTGCTAAAATAACCTATATGAAACAAAAAATAAAAATATCAAAATATCTAATTATTTTTATCATTTCATCATTATTTATTTCAGGCTGTACTACCAACAAAACAGTCAATACTAATATGGATCTAAGTTTAAATTCAAACCCAAAAACAACTAACAACCTTGTTGCTCAGTCACCATCTGAAAAAAACAATAACCCGATTGTTTCTCTAAAAACCAAAGATGGAGAAATACTCTTAAAACTTTATCAAGACAAGGCGCCAAATACAGTTGCTAATTTTATTAAAAAAAGTGAAGATGGTTTTTATAATGGCTTATTGTTTCATCGAGTTATTCCTGGTTTTATGGCTCAGGGTGGTGATCCTACTGGTACTGGTTCCGGTGGTGGCAAACAGACATCAGAATTAAACAATGTTCCTTTTGTTCGCGGAAGTATTGGTTTGGCTCGTACAGCTGAGACTAAACTAGTCAGCAATGATAGTCAATTTTACATTTGTTTTACCACCGAAGGGTGCCAGCACTTGACTTCTGATTATGTCAATTTTGGTGAGGTTGTTTCTGGATTAGACGTTTTAGATAAAATTAAACAAGGCGACAAAATAATAGAAATTACCACCAAAACTAAATGATTAAAAAAATAATAAAATTAGTAATAATTTTGTCTGTATTGGTGGGAATATTTTATATTTTGTCAAAACCTCCAAAAGAAGAAATTGTATATCAAAATCCTGATTTAATTTTTTATTGGGGAAATGGATGTCCTCATTGTGAAACAGTTCAGAAATGGTTAGGTGACAACAACCAACAAAATATTCTAAAAATCAACTCAAAAGAAGTTTATAGAAACCAAGTAAATTCTAAGGAGCTATTAGACACAGTCGGTCAATACTGTCCTCAATTAAAAGGGGAATCTGGTATCGGTGTCC
>CAYSTF010000042.1:0-6118 GCA_964434125.1 uncultured Gammaproteobacteria bacterium | reverse complement strand
AGCGTCGATAAATGCTTGACGGCGAATAAACATCCCAGCTGATTTGGCGGCAAGAATGGTTTTTTGTGTATCATATTGACCATTATCTATTTCTCCGTATTGGGCGGTTGATTTTAAAAACCCAAGATTACCCATATATTCTCCGACATAGTCGATTTTATTTTTTTGATTTGCCAAGAGTAATTTTGATTGGACACAACCAATTTGTTTATCACTGTTGAAAAGATTTTTGGCCGTAATTAACCAATTTGGATGAACTTGGGTATCATTATCAAGAAAACAAATTAAGTTACCGCTAGACTTTTCAAAACCTTTATTTCTGGCATAAGCAGGTCCGTAATTTTTATTTAAACTAACAATTTTAATTTTTGAAAGATTTCTAGAAAAATTATCAATTACAAAATCAACCGATCCATCAGTAGATTTATTGTCAACTATAATAATTTCAAATTTTGAATACTTATTTTTAAAGATAGAATTAAGACATTCGGCTAAATATTTTTTACCATTGTAATTAACGATGATTATTGAAAATATCATAGTTTAAAAAACAGGATTAAGAGAGCAACACCTAAAACAAGCTGGAATTAATTCATTTTTTTGAATATATTTTTGAAATTTTTTAGTTTTTTGATTATTCCAAATATCTTTAAGTGATTCGTTTTTTATATTTCCTAAAATATAGCCGTGGCACATTTCAATTTCTCCAGTTCCCCTGAGAAATACTTGGTTGAATGGAGAAGTGCAAGTAGATTTTTTACTAGGGATTGTTCCGGTATAAAAATTATTCACATCCATAGTATTAGGTAATGTTATTTTAATTTTAGAATCATTGTTTTTTATTAGTAATTTAATATCGTTTAGTTTTTTTGAAATAGTAAGCCTATCTTTTTTATTAAAAAATATTTTATTTTTACCATTATATTCCCCCCAAACATCGTTACCAAAGTTATGTTTTTTTGACAATTTTGATTGTTGTTTTTGAATTTCATCAAAATAATAAAAATGATGACTAATAGACCATTCATCGACGTTTAATTTCTTTATGATTTCGTAAATCTTGTCAAAGTTATTGATATTAGCTTTAGAAATTACAGTGGCAATTCTAATGTTGGGAAAAGAATTTTTACCTCTTAATTTTATAACTTTTTTAATACCTTTGATTATTTGTGAAAAAGAATTTTTGACTAAACCTCTTTCAAACTGAGTTGCTTCATCAGGACCATCAAGTGAAATTGCGAGGAAATCTAAACCAGAGTCGATAATTTCTTGAGCCATTTTTTCTAACAACATTCCATTAGTGACTAAACCTTTGACGATTTTTTTATCATCTAAATATTTGATTATTTTAATAATTTCTGGATGCATTAATGGTTCTCCTCCTGCTAAAGATACGGTGGGAGAATATGGAGCAATACTATCAAAAAATTTTTTTAAATCTGTAAAAGATAATTCAGTAAGATTTTTGAGTCGAGATTTAGCTACGTGACACATGGGGCAATTAAAATTACAACGCTCAGTAATAAAACAGTTAATGAGTCGAGGAAAAGGAGTCGCTTTGTTTGGATATAAATATTTATCCAAAATTATATTTTTAGCAGTTTTAGGATATTTTAAACCTAATTTTAATTCTTTTTTTAAATTTAATTGAGCCATATTTATTTTTTAATATAGGGTTTTCTAGTTGAGACTCCATTAATTATTAGACTAATAAAATCTTTTAAATCACTAGTTAATTGTCTTATTGATAGTATATCTTTAATTAGGTGATTAAAGAGAGTACGAAAGTTTAAATAAAATTTACGATTAACTTGTTTTAAAAATTCATAAAGATAATCGCGACTGATTTGCTTAGGAATGTAGACAGGATAGATACCTGAATATCCCTCCCCTAATTTTTTGTATGAAAAATCATCAATAATTTTTGGTGATATTATCTTTTCTTTTAGAGCAATATTGTATAGTGCAGAACCTGGAAATGGTGTGGGAATGGATAGCCCAAGGATATCGATTTTAGAATTTAAAATCATATTTTTAGTGTCATCTAATTCTTTTTTAGTTTCTGTAGGATGACCAATCATAAAATAACAAGCAATTTTAATTTTTAGTTCCTGACAAAACTTAAAAACTTGATAAATATCTTTATTACTAAAATTACCCTTATGGATAATTTCTTGTCTAACTCTTTCATTTCCAGATTCAATTCCAAAATTGATTTGTTTACATCCAGCCTGTTTCATTAAAGAAAGTAATTCTTTGTCGACTAAATCTATTCGAGTATTACAGTCCCAAGAAATTTTTATTTTTTGTTTAATAATTTCTCGGCAAAATTCAATTATTTTATCGCGTATCATAGTGAAAGTATCGTCTTGGAAACTAATTTCACCTTTACAAATTGGATAACATTTTTTTATTTCAGAAATAAGGTTTTTTGTAGATCGATACCTAACCAAATGACTAATAGATGGTCGACTACAGTAGTAACATTGAAAAGGACAACCACGAGAAAACATCATTGATTCGGTTTGTTTATAATTTTGTCTTTTAACAAGTTTTTTGTCGGGAAAAGGTAAGTCGTCTAGTTTCATTGGTGGAACACTGTTTTGAATTTTGGGAAGTTTATTTTTCTTAATAATTTTGTTTAGTGATTCTAAAAATGTTATTTCTCCTTCACCGATAATTGCATAATCAAAAAGATTATAATGACGATTGATAAAATCAGGTTCAGCACTTATATGAGGGCCACCTATAAAAATAGGTGTTTTTTTGAAATATTTTTTTAGATTAGTAGCTAGCTCAATAGTACCCTGAAGTTGGGGGGTCATTGAGGTTATACCAAAGACATAAGGTTTAATTTTTCTAATTTTTTTAATCGTTTGAATTAGTGAATCTTTTTCGTTACCAATGTCAATAATTTTGGCCTTAAAATCTTTAGAATTTTTATTGATATAAGAAGCTAAGTATAATAATCCTAAAGGAGGAAAAGAAACATCAAGAGATTTAGGTTGATCTTTTTGAAAGTATAGAGGTGGGTTTATTAAAAGAACGGTTTTCATTATTTTTTTTGATAGATGGTATTTAATTGAACGCCGGACTGGTTTTTATTTATATCATTATTTTCAATTGACCACCATCGTTTATCATTGTTAGCCTTAATTTTATCTAAAAATAATTGTAAAAATTTAAGTAAATGACCGTTATATACATAAGATATATTTTTAAATTTATATTTATTTAACAAATCATTTAGTTTTTCGATAGAATAATGTCGTTTATGGCCAAGTTTTAAGTCGGTATGATAGTAAAATGGCCAAAGAAAAATAGGAATTTTTCTATAAGTATTGGGGACGCAAATAAATAAAAATCCTTTTGGGGTTAGTGAAGATGAAATAGATTTGATAGTTAAATCATCATTTTCGAGGTGTTCTAAGATTGATACTAGTGATATATAATCAAAATATTTTTTTTTAAAAGGTAGATTTTGGGCACTTGAGACAACAAAGGCTGTATTGTGGGATACTTTTTGGAGTTTGGCTAGGTTCTTTGCTTTTATCATAGCCTCTAGAGAAATATCACAACCAATAGATAAAGGGATTCCCCTTTTTGAGGCTTCAATGACAGTATAACCAGTGGCTCCACAACCTATGTCTAAATACGTATTAATTGATTTTGTAAAAGAAGGGTTAAAAATACGATTCAACATACTTAAACGCCAATTTTCTAACTTATAGTTAACTTGTGAAAATTTACGATAATGATGATTAAAAATTTCTTTTTGAGATAACTCTTGATTGTCGAGAGAATCAGTCAACATTATTGGAATATTTTTACAGACTGGATAAGAGTGGTGACATTTTTGACAACTAATTTTTTTTGAAACTAAAACCAAGTGTTCATTTTGACAGACAGGGCAGATAAGAAGATTAATTAATTTAGATAGATGCATCTTAATAGTGTTTAGTTATCATCTTTATATTATCGGGACTGAAATATTTGTCGGTATATTTTTTACAATTATTTTTCATTTGAGATAACAATTTTTTGTCTTGACTTAGCTTGATTATGGCAGTTTGAAAATTGTCAATTGTCGGTTTTACTAGAATTGAAACAGAATCGTTAACAATTTCTGGAATAGTACCAATATTTGAAGCGATGACAGGAATACCACAAGCAACTGCTTCCATGATTGTTCGAGTAAAACCTTCTTGGTACAAAGCTGGTTGAATAAAAACATCAGCTTTAGAGTAGATGTCTTTTAGTTTATTGTTATCTACTTTACCTAAAAATTTGATATTTAATTTTTTTTGTTTAGAAATATAATCAGACTCTGGACCTGTTCCGATAATTATAAAATTAATATTAGGTAGTTTTTTAGCTAATTTAGTAATTATTCGAGTACCCTTTTTAATTATTAAGCGAGAGACAAAAATAACAGTAAAATTTGAAGTGCTTTTTTGAGAAATTTTCGAATTAAATTTTTGAGGATCTACCCAATATCGATAAAGTTGTATTTTTTTGTTATTAATTCCCCAACTAATCAGTTGATCTTTAGAGTGAACAGATTGAGCTAAAACAATATCGGTTCTATTTAGTATTAGACTAGTTAATTTAGCGGTTAGAGAAGATGGAGTGTTGTTATATAAGGCATGAGTACTAGTTAAATGCTTTTTTTTAAAGATAAAACTTAATAGGTTTCCGGCGAATGCTCCGTTAAGTCCGTGTGAATGAATAGTAGTAATTTTTGAATGATTTAATAATAACCAAAAAAAAGTTCTAACAGACAAGTAAGGGGTTAAGTATAAAAAATCTAAGAGAGGGTATTTTTCTATTTTATGGAAAAGATTATGACCAAACCATCTGTATCGATAGATATTTATATTATCAATGGTTTCTCTTGATTTATATTTAGCATTAGTAGTTAGGGGTGAATAAGTGTGGACGTAAACTCTATAATTATTTTTATTAAGACCTTCAACTAAATCAGTAAGATGTGTTTCAACACCGCCTATGTTTGGATAAAAAAAAGGAGTTAGAATTAAAATATTTTTTTTGATTATTGTTTCCATTGTTCTCGATTTAACTGTTTTAATATTCCTAGTTTATATTTAATGGTGTTAATAGTATAAAGGTAGATAGTGATAAAACAAGCTATTGGATGAAAAAACCAAGCAATGTCTGGTTTGTGAATAAATCCCCTGAGGCTATCAATCAAGCTTGGTAGTATTAAAAGAGTATAAAGCGTAAAAACAAAAATACCTTTTTTGTTAGTTTGACTCCAATTAAATTGTCGAAGTTTTTGATAATAATAATAATCAGTAATCCGACGGTTTTGTTTACGAATAAATTTATTAACTGAATTTTCGCAAAAAGTATGAATAATCCCCTGTTTTACTTTGGCAAAAAATATTGGTTTTTTAGTTGTATTTATATACTGACTAATGATGTCTATATCAAATAAATAGTCAGATTTTAAATTATTTTTGAGAAAATCAGCTCTAAAAATGGTACCGTTGGCACCAATTGTTGGAATAGGTAAATTTGGTTTTAATTCGACTTGAATATATTTATCTTTATCGTTTTGTCTAATCTTTAGACCTGTCCACTTAAAATTTATAAAATTTTTTCGATCATATACACCAGTTACAAAAGCATATGGGTCATTAACCCCAGTAAGAGCGGAATATCTTTCAATAAAACCAGCTTTTTTTCTATAAGTAAAAAATAGAGGTTCGGTTCCAATTAGTGAGGAATCTTTTTCTAGAATATCAAGATTTGTTTTTAACCAATCTTTGGTAGGAAGAATATTGTCAGAGTCAATTAGGGCAATATATTTTCCATGAGAGTGTTTAATTCCAACAGCCTTACCGGCCTCAGCAGTAATAAGTGGGTTAGAGACTATAAGGGATTGATATTTTTTAGCAATTTTAAGTGTGCTGTCGCTTGAGCCACCATCAGCAATAATAATTTCATAATCTTTCGATAAGATAGTTTGTTTTTTGATAGATTCAAGACAGCTTTCTAGCACTAGTCCAGCGTTTAAGGTAGGGATAACAAAAGAAATTTTTTTCATGAAAAATCTTTTAATTTTTTAATATATTTAAAAGCATAATTTAGAAGA
>CAYSTF010000041.1:0-6299 GCA_964434125.1 uncultured Gammaproteobacteria bacterium | reverse complement strand
TTGTTGGTGGTATTGTTATTCCTTCATTTTCAATAAAAAGATGAATCTCTTCCCAGCTATTCTCACCAGTTTTAGGTATCAAAATAAATTGTCCGATACTTGATTTACTATTCATCAAAACGTTTTGGTCGGTCAAAGCAATTGAACTAATTTTATATTTTGAAATATCAGCAAATTTACTTACAAATTCGCCCATTTTACTGATATTGATATCAGTTTTAATATGACGAGTTAACGTATTTATTGTCGGTATGACTTTCGTAATAAACCCTATATTTATTACTTTATCTCTAGTTGCCGTTATAATTTGTTTCTGTCTCTCGGCTCGGTTAAAGTCGCCTCCGTTGGTTTTTGAATGACGTGATCTGGCATATTTCAAAGCAGTTACCCCGTCTAAATGGTTTTTACCTTTTTCAAACTTTAGTGTTTCATATCGGCACATAAATTGATCTTCTAACTTTTCCCCTGACATCGTTGCGGTTAAGGCAATTATTTCCTCATCTGTTTTGCCACAACTATCGTTAATATTAGTTTCTAATGGATATTTAGTATCTTCCCAATAATAGGGGACATTTACATCAATACCGCCTAAAATATTGATAACTTTAACAAATCCATCAAAGTCGATTGTCGTAAAATAATCAATTTTAAATCCGACTACTTGACCAATTACTTCTTTAGCCATCTCACCACCCCCCGCCTCTCCAGTAAATTCAATTTTCTTATTAGGATATTTTTTGTCATCAGAACCGATTGAAAATACTTCGTTAATTTTTTTATTTACTACTTCTTCTTTACTAATTGGGATAGAAACCCACAAATCTCTAGGAATTGAAATTAAGCTAATAGCTTCTTCTTTCGGATTGATTTTGGCTACCATTATCGAATCAGTAAGCAGCCCTCCTTCATGATTTCCTCCACCATAACCTAGTAACAAAATAGAGTAGGGGGCCAAAGGGTCAGGTGTTGGAGTTGCTGTTGGTATTAAAGTTATATTCTCTTTTGCTTTGTTTGGTTTTACAACTATTTTATTGTAATTTATGTAGAAAACCACTAAACCAACTAAAACGACTCCTAGTATAAAGGCAGATATCCACCACCAAGTTGTATTTTTTTTCATGAGTTAGAGTATAACGCAATTAATGTCGACTTTCCCATTAACAATCACTACTCCCTCACTTTTTAATATGTTTTCTTTTTTCTTGGCCGTATTGTCATGTATGTGCCCAAAATATCCACCCAATTCTCTATTAGATTTTACAACTCGGTGACAAGGTATTTTGATAGGATCGGGATTATTTTTTAATACTTGCCCAATTGCTTGGTACGCTTTTGATTCTAACTTTTCCCCAATTTGTTTATATGTCATAACCTTACCTGTAGGAATTTTTCTTACAATATCGTAAACATCTTGTTTAAAACTCATTTTTGTGACCCTACGGGGAATCGAACCCCGATTAGCAGAATGAGAATCTGCTGTCCTAAGCCGTTAGACGATAGGGCCATTTTAAAAGTAATCTATTATATCGTAAATTATAAAATCATAATAAATTAGTCTATAATAATTCTAGATGAGGCTATTAGTTAAATCGCGCGGTTTTTCGTTAATGGAATTGTTGACTGCAGTAATAATAATTTCCTTGTTAACGTTAAGTTCGTATTTAGTTATTCCAAAATTAATTAGTAAAGCTTTTGATGCTCGTCGAAAATCTGATTTAAATAAAATTAAAAATTCTTTGGAAATTTACTATAATTTTGAAAATAAATATCCTAACGAGTTACCAGAATGTGGTCAACCACTGTTATATGGTAACCAGATTATCTTACCTGCGTTTCCTTGTGACCCAATTACCCATCAACCTTATTATTATCAAACCAAAAAGATAAATACACAATCATTTAGGTTGTATACTATGTTGTCAAACTGGAATGACCCATCGATTTTACGGGCTGGCTGTCAAGGTGGCTGCGGATCTGATTGTGTATACAATTACGGAGTTTCTAGTAGTAATGTTGGACTTATAAATTGCTCCTATGTTTGTGCACCTGGCGGCGGAAAAGAAGGATCGTGTGAAATATTCGGTGATCCTACTGTAAGCAAATGCCCAGTATTATACGGGAGAGATTCAACTTGCAATGAGGAATGCAGTGATTCGAAAAATAGATGTCAAAATGCTTCAGGTAAAAACATCCCTTATTAATTTGTTATAAAATATATCATGATGGAAAAGTCATATAAAAAAAATTTTGTTCTTATACTTTTGACTATTTTATCCAGTTTAGTTTTCTGGATGATCTTTTATTTAAACATTCCCGGAAAAATAGGGTTTAATAATGTAACTCTAGAAACTATTTATGCCAATTATGATGGCCCAAATTATATGGTTATTGCCAAATGTGGTTATAACAAAGATTGTATTGGCCCGAATTTTTCTCTACCTCAACCACTTGAATATTATCCAGCTCATTTCCCTGGGTTCCCCTTTTTAATTAGTTTTTTTAACAACTTTACCACTGGTCCAAAAGCAATGATTCTTTCCACGCTATTAGGATCGATTTTTCTAAGCCTAATCTTATTTAAATTGCTTACACTATACCTAAAACAAACCAAGGCATTTTGGCTAACAATTGTTTTTCTGTTTTTCCCTGCCAGATTTTTTATCTTACGCTCAGTTGGAGCTCCAGAAACTTGGTTTTTGGCCACTACTCTCACATCTATATATTTTTTTAAAAAAGAAAAACTTTGGCAATCAGCAATTTTTGCTGCACTAGCACTACTATTTAAAAGTCCTGGAGTTTTATTACTAACAAGCTTTGGTGTTATCGCTACAAGTGAACTTATTCGGGATAAAAATATTGGTAGAGTTTTTAAAAAATATTTTCCATACATTTTAGTCCCATTAACTATTATATTTATTTTTTATATCTATTACCTTCAAACTGGAAATTTTTTGGCATATTTTCATAGTGGAGATAATTTTCATTTAAATTTCTTGCCATATTTAGTTTTTATTAGTTCAAAATCTTGGATTAATACAATTTGGCTAGAAGATATTATTTATATTTTCTTATTTGCGATTTATGGAATATATCGTTTAGCTAAAAAATATAAATTTGATATCGTCGCTATATACCCCATTATTTTTGTTTTGGCTACAGTATTGGTTGCTCATCGTGATATTAGCCGTTATATTTCTCCTGCATACCCATTTATGTTGTTGGCTTATCAAAAATTTTTTAATCGTCGTTCTGTAAGAATTGTATTGATATTACTTATCCCGGCAATAATCTTATATGCAATAAATTTTGTTTCTGGTAATGTTGCCCCCATCTCTGACTGGACAAATTACTTATAAATATTTTTAGCTAATATAAAATTTTCCATCCGTTTCAGTCAATAAATCCTTCATCAACATCATCGATAAATTAGTCGAAATTTCAGTAATATTTTTTTTAGTTATTTGACAAATTTCATCACTCGACATCGCTTCATTTTCTAATAAATCAATAATAATTTTTTCAATATCATTTAGATTGCTATAATCTTTAAATAAGTTTTCTTGTTGGGGCATACTAATAGTGTCTTCAAAAATATCTCTAGGTTCAGTCACCATTTTTGCTGCTCCAGTTTTGATTAACCAATTAGTTCCTTGAGAGGTTTTAGAATTTATTGGCCCAGGTATTGCTAAAATTTTTTTATTTTGTTCTAAGCCTAGTTTAGCCGTAATCAAACTTCCAGATTTTATTCCTCCTTCAACCACCAACACTCCAACCGTTGATAAGCCGGAAACTATTCTGTTTCTTTGGGGAAAACTCCAAACGGTAGCCTTGAAATCAGGTTCGTATTCAGAAATTATAAGACCTCCAGCTTCTAATATTTTTGAATATAATTTGTTGTTTTCTGTCGGATAAAACTCGTTTAATCCACTTCCCAATATTGCTACTGTTTTACCTCCATATTCTAAACATTTCCAGTGAGCTTCACTATCTACTCCATACATGAAACCCGATATTACAGTCGTTTTTCTAGAAATTATTTCTGGCATTATTTTTTCTATAATTTCTTTCCCATATCGAGTAATTTGTCGTGATCCAACAATTGCGACAGAATTATCAAAAATATCATTTTTCCATTCACCTCGATAATATAGTTTTTTCGGCGACATCCTAATTACCTTTAACTGTTGCGGGAAATCTTTATGTTCAATAATTTTTATCGGCCAATTATCCCATTCTTTCATTGTTATTTCTAATAAATATTATCGTAATGACTAATTCTATTAACACTTTTATTATTATTTAAAACTATACAGACCGCATCTATTCTGTATTTTTTATATTTATTTGCATTTTGTGTATCCGATATTAAAAATAAATCAGCTACTCGTCGCACTTGACTAAGTTTATTTTTACCTATCATCTCTTCTGGGTTTCCAAACATATCCCCAATTTTCAATTTGACTTCAACAAAAACCAACCAGTCTTTGTCAGACATTATCAAATCAATTTCTCCTAAATTATTTGAATAATTAGATTCGATAAGTACAAATCCTTTTTTAAGTAAATATTTTCTAGCAATTTCTTCACCCTCTTTCCCTTTATTGTAATTTTGTATTTTGTTATATTTATCCATTATATTATTTACCCATCTATTCAAAGAGGGGATTAGGGGTGATTTTAATCTCCATTCTTTACTCTATACTGTAGTGCTTCAGCCACATGGTTTTCTTTAATTTCATTACTTTTATCCAAGTCGGCTATAGTCCTAGCAACTTTTATTAACCTAAAATAAACCCTTGCAGACAAACCAAATTTATTTACGGCTTGTTTTAACAATAAATTTGCTTCAGCTGTGAGGTTAGAAAATTCTTTTATATGACTATTTTTCATGTCCGAATTGCTGTGAACATGTGTTAGATTTTTAAATCTTTCATTTTGAATTTTACGAGCATCTAGAACTCTTTTTCTTATGGTTTCTGATTTTTCATTATCATTAATTTCATTTTTGCCAATCATTAGGTTGTTTACATCAACAGCTGGTACTGTCAAATGTAAATCTATCCGATCCATAATTGGTCCAGATAATTTTTTTCTATAATTTAAAATTTGCCAAGTCGAGCAGTGGCATTCTTTTTTGGGATCTCCCAAATATCCACACGGGCAAGGATTTGCCGCTGCAATCAACATAAATTGTGCCGGAAAAACAACTGAACCAGCCGCCCTACAAATACTAACCAACCCATCTTCTAGGGGTTGTCTTAAAGCTTCTAAAGAATTTCTTCCAAATTCAGGAAATTCGTCTAAAAACAAAACCCCTCTATGAGCCAACGACACTTCTCCGGGTTTTGGATTACTTCCTCCACCAATTAAGCCAACTTGTGATGTGGTGTGGTGTGGTGCCCTAAAAGGTCGGTGTCGAATTAATGATCCACCAGGTGGAATATTACCAGTAATTGAGTAAATTTTAGTTACTTCTAAACTTTCTTTTTCAGTTAAATTAGGTAAAATTCCCGGTAAGGCTCTAGATAACATTGTTTTGCCACTTCCGGGTGGTCCCATCATAAACACATTATGTCCGCCAGCAGCCGCAATTTCTAAAGCTCTTTTTGCCTGTTCTTGGCCTAATATTTCTGAAAAATCAAAATCTGGATTAATATCACTCAAAATATCTTCTGAACTAACTTTTCTTAATGGTTCAATTATTTTTTCACCACTTAAATGTTTTATTAAATTTTTTAAATTATCAATCGGGAATACCTCTATACCTTCAACAATCGAAGCTTCATTGGCACTCATTCTTGGAACAAATATTTTTTTAACTCCTTCTTCTTTTGCCAATAAAGCCAACAAAAAAACCCCTCTAGTATGTCTCAAACTACCATCGAGAGATAGTTCGCCATAAAAATATGCTTTTTCTTTTGGTAAAGTTAACTCTCCTATGGATGCTAATATTCCAACAGAAATGGGCAAATCATAACAAGAACCATCCTTAGGTAAATCAGCTGGAGCTAAATTTATAGTAATCTTTGCATTTGGAAACTCGATATCGGAATTAATAATTGCTGTTTTTACTCTTTCTTTAGCTTCATCAACAGCTTTACTAGCAAGGCCAACTATATTAAAACCAGGGAACCCTTTATCAGCTACGTTCACTTCTGTCTCTATTTCTATTCCATTTAGTCCAATACTTGCTATTGATAAAACTTTGTTTAACATTACAATTAATTTAGCATAACTATTTTATTTATTTTTCTGTTAAAGTTATTCTATGGAGTTGAGCAAGAGGAATTTAATTATTG
>CAYSTF010000040.1:0-6317 GCA_964434125.1 uncultured Gammaproteobacteria bacterium | reverse complement strand
ACTCAAGAAAACAAAAAGAAAGCTCAAAAAGAGCAAAAAAGTGTGGAAGTTCAAAACGTCGAAGGGCAAAATCCTGAGATTGTCGAAGAACAAAAGGCCGTAGTCGAAAGCACACCAGCTGAAAATTCAGCAGTTGCCGAAACCCCTGCTGAAACCACTTCAACCAAATTAAAAGTTGCCAAAATTCGTGGCAAAAAATACCAGGCCGCCAAGAAAAAAGTTGATGTAACCAAATATTATCCCCTAAAGGAGGCTGTAAAAATAGTCAAAGAGACTTCTTTTTCCAAATTCGATGGTAAAGTTGAAGCCCACGTAACTGTACTAGATATCGGTAATGTCGGCGATATCACCTTCCCCCATTTAGAATCTGTCGGCAAAAAAGTTGTGGTCTTAAACGATACGATTTTGGCGGAAATCAAAGATGGTAAGATAAATTTCGATATTTTAATCGCTACTCCATCAACTATGCCTAAATTGTTACCATTTGCCAAAACCCTAGGTCCAAAAGGTTTGATGCCAAATCCAAAAAATGGAACTCTTACCGACGATACAGAAACTGCAGTCAAAAAACTATCAGTCGCCAAAACTATAATTAAAACTGAGAAAAAATCTCCAGTTATTCATATTATTATTGGTAAAGTTTCTCAACCAATTGAAGAACTAACCGCCAATATTGACGAACTCATAAAAGTTATAAAATCTAATAAAATCAAAAAATTAGCTCTCTGCGCCACCATGGGCCCATGTGTTAAAGTCGAGGTTAAGTAAAAGATTTTTAAAATTTATTTAAAAACTCTCCGATACTCGGAGAGTTTTTTGTTTTACTAAAAGCTATTTATTACTAATTATCAGCTTATTTATTCCATCGCCAAATCAATCATTTTGTCCAACAATTTTGAGTAATTAATACCCGCTGCCTTAGCTTCTTTAGGCAACAAAGAATTCGGAGTTAAGCCTGGAATCGTATTCATCTCCAAAATATACGGCTCATCATTTTTTACCATCAAATCAAACCGGACAAAACCCCTGGCATTTACCAATTTAAAAATTTTAAGAGAATATTCTTGAATTTTTTTGGTCACTTCATTATTTAGTCTTGCTGGTACGATTTCTTCACATTTACCTTTAGTGTATTTAGCTTCATAATCGAAAAAAGTATTTTTTGGACATATTTCTATAATCGGTAAAGCTATGGGGTTTTGATTTCCCAACACGCCAGAAGAAACCTCAACTCCATCTAAAAATTCTTCAATAATTGCCCTGTCGTCATATCTGAAAGCTAATTCTAGTGCCCTATCTAAATCTTTCAAATTGTCAATAATTGTTACCCCGACACTCGATCCTTGGCTCGAAGGTTTAACTACCCACTTATTGCCTAATTCTTTAACTAAATCCAAATCGACCAATTCCCCTTTTATTGCCACAACTCCTTTTGGTGTTGGAACATTATTTTTATTCATCAAATCTAAAAATTGTATTTTATCCATTCCCAATTTTGAAGCCTCACTTCCACAACCAATAAATTTTATTCCTTCATTTTCAAATATTTTTTGAATCGTTCCGTCTTCACCGACACCACCATGAAGGGCAATAAATACTACATCTGGAGCAACACTCTTGACTTTTTGTATATCCAAATTCTGATTCTCCATTACTAGCGGAATAATTTCGTATTTTTCCTTATCAAAATTTTTTAATACCTCATTACCCGACGATAGTGATACTTCATGCTCTGAACCACCCCCACCCATTAGTAACAATACTTTAAGTTTTTGCATATAAATTTGATTATACCTGATAAAATATCCTTAGTGAAAATATATTTTTCAAATCTCGTTTTAAAATATCTTCGTTTCTTTGCTAAGCTTCAAATTAGCAAGGTTAAATTTCTTCAAAAAAGAAAACACAAGCAACTTGATATTGTCGGTATTACTGGGTCTGCGGGTAAGAGTTCAACGCTGATTGCCTGCGAGTCTGTCTTTGGTTCAAATTTTAAAGTCAAAACCAATAATGGTTACAACTCCGAATCTGGTCTTCCTTTGAGTCTGTTAAATTTAAAAATCACCAACTACAACCTCATTTCTTGGCTTAAAATACTATTTCTTACCCCAATTAAATATCTTACTAACTGGCATACTTATGATGTTTTAATTTTAGAAATGGGGATTGATTCAATTATTTGGCCAAAAAACATGGACTATCTTCTTTCAATAGTTAAACCCAACATTGGCATTTTTTTAAATGTTAGCCCGGTTCATTTAGAAGCATTTGACTCATTAGATCAAATAGCTCAAGAAAAAGCCAAACTTGTCAATCAAGCCAAAGTAGCAATTATTAACAACCAAGACAAACTAGTCAAAAAATACACTCAAAATTCAAATATATTTTCTATTTCTCCAACTGATATTAAATTTGATAACCTATTTTTGCCCTCAATCTACCAATTTAGTTTCGGAGCAGCGCTATCTCTGGCTAAACTTTTTAATATTTCTTATTCAGACGCTCAAAAAAACATTCAAAATAACTTTGTTCTTCCTTCATCTCGTTCTTCAATTTTAAAAGGAATTAAAAATACTACAATCATTGATAGTTCCTACAACTCGTCACCCTTAGCTTGTCAAGAATTACTCAAATTTCTTTCACAATATAAAGCTAAAAAAATAGCCGTCCTTGGTGATATGCGCGAACTAGGAAAATCAAGCGCTCAAGAACATCAAAAAATATACGATATTGCAACAAAATCAGCCGATTTAATTATCTCTGTTGGTCCTCAAACCAATAAATATTTTGGTTCAAAATCCAAGAAATTTAGTTATTGGTGGCAAGCTTCAGAGTATTTAAAAGATATCCTTAAAGGCGACGAAGTACTTTTAGTTAAAGGCTCCCAAAACACCATTTATTTAGAAGAATTGGTCAAAGAAATCTTAAGCAACCCTTCCGACTCTAAGTTAATCTGTCGTCAGTCACAATGGTGGCTTAAAATCAAGCAAAAATTTAAAAATCAACACTTCTCTACCCCTTAAACTCCCTATCCTTTTTCATCTCTCTCTCAATCAAGTGTCGTAAAAATACTGATTTTGGAATCATTCTTTTTTGAGCCACCCAATCCAAATAATTCAAAATCCGTGGACTAACAAAGAAATTAAATCTCATATCCACTAAACATTTAGCTTTATTAATTGATTCTGAAATCACAGTTTCTAGATTTTCTTTTTTATATTCTGCCAAAATTAGTTTCTGATTAACAATTCCCTTAACAAAAACCGGGTCCATAGCTGGTGTATACATCGCGATCACTGGTTTATTTTCTTCCATCGCTTTACTCAAAATAAATCCCATTGACACACTATGACCAGATATTTCCATCACCACAATATCCGCTTTTTTAATGCACTTTATGACATGTAAGTAATTTTCCTTTTTAGTCTCAATTGATTCTTTACTTAAATCTTTTATCCCCCCTTTTATCCATTTTAAAATCTTATCGCTAACCATTTTATGTTCACTACTTATTATTTTATAAATCTGAGAATACAAATCCACATCTTTTGCTACCAATCTAGAAGAAGCTACAAAATATACCTGCATTAGACTATTTTACTATATTATTAAGCTAAATTTCCATCTTATTTTTAAAAAAATCAATGTCCATTTTTATTACTTCATTCCACGATTCTTTTAAGTTATGATCACTTCCTTCTCTAATATCCAAATAGACTTCTTTATTATATTTTTCCAGCTGCTTTTTAAAATTTTCTTGCCATTTTACTTGACACCAAACATCAGCAGTTCCTTGATGAATCAAAATTGGGGATTCAATCCAACTATAAAAATTATCAATTGAATAAAGTTTACTGTCATATTCTTTTTCAAAATCTTCAACCCTTTTTTTAACAATTAGTCCACCCTCACTATCGTCCATAGTATCTAAAATACTTTGAGGGAACGGATTAGTCATCGGTGCCCACAAAACTGTCGGGTAGTTTTTACTAGTAATTTCTAGCACGGAAATGGCAATTTGTCCCCCATTGCTATGTGCCCAAATCCCAATTTTTTCCGGATCTACATATTTTAATTTTTTAACAGATTCAATTAGGTCTAAGACGCTTACTGGTTTTTCAAATCTTGCTTCTAAAATATCTTTTGATTCACCATCAGAAAGTCCAAATCCCAAAAAATCCAAACTAACAGTTACAAACCCGTTTCTAGCCAACTCATCAGCTGCTTTCCAACTACCCGACCCCACAAAATACCCCTCGCTCTCAGCAAACCCTCTAATCATAATGATGACAGGCATTTTATTACTCTTTTCTGTCATGGGAATATTCATCATTCCTGAAATTTTCTTACCGTTACTTTCAAAAGTTATTGCTCTACTTTTAAAGTTATTTTCTTTAATAATCCCTTCTTCTTTATATTTTTCAATTATTGTTGGCCTAGCTTCTTCAACCACCAGCACCTTACCCACCTCATTTATCACCGAGCTTTTGTTTTCTCGTTTCCTTAAATTTTCAAAATTATATTTAGCCAAATAACCGGTGTTTTTGACTATTTTTATTTCTTGGGAGTTAATTACATTTTCCTTGTTTTGATTTTTTCCAAACCATTGCCACGCCGATCCTTTTGGATCAAAAAATTTATTACTATCATAACCACTACTTTTTAGTACTAACCAAATCACCACACCAATAATCAACAAACATAAAATAATATAAAATGTTTTTTTCACTATTTCAGTGTATCCCAAATAACTAACGTTCAAAAGCTCTAAAGTACTAACACCCTAATATTGTCCTATATTTTGACAAAATCACAACCTTTGCTATAATCCCTGTCAACTAATCTTTATAAAAATCCAACTAATTTTACGGTTGAAAGTTTTTATTTTAAGATATTCGCTCTTTAAGAGTTTATTGAATTATGGGATTATGGTCACTATTGTGGCCTGTATATAAAGGAGGCGTGATCAAATCATGTCAATCAAGCACAAAAAGACCAGCCCCAACCCAACCGAAACCACCCCCCAACCGCTCCCGACAACAACAACTCAACCCCCAAAACCCTGGAAACCAAAAAAACCCACCAAAAGAAACGAAAAGGGCAACCCTCCCCTAGGCAGCAAAAACCACTCATAACCACCAATAAACCCTAACCGGCGGGATACGCGAGCATCAAAAAAACAAGCTCGCGTATCCCTTCCTTAATCCCCTCATTTACAATCTTTACATCTTAAGTTATAATCACTCCATCAACCGAAGACAGCCGGCATACAAATAAGTCCCGCCGAGGTAAAACAATTTAATTTTGTTTTATTTGCGCCTCACTTCGTTGAGGCCATTTTTTTATTTTAAAAAATATAATTTTATCTAAAGCTCTAAAGCACTAATGCTCTAACGCTCTAAAATATGCCAAACATTAAAAAAATTGAACAAGTCGACCAAGTTACTAAAAAACTTACTGATGCCAAATCTGTGGCTCTAATTCAATATCAAGGTCTTAATGCAGCTGATATTAGCCAACTTCGAGCTGATATAAAACAAGTCGGTGGTTCAATGGAAGTTGTCAAAAATTCCCTAATTACCCGGGCTTTAGCCAAAATTGGCATCAAGCTTCCTCAAGAATTAACCGGACCAACCAGTATCGCCTATTGTAACGATGACGAAGTTGCTCCTTTAAAAGAGATTGACAAAATCAACAAAGCCAAAGAAGTTACCTCTTTCAAATATGGTATTTATGACAAAAAACTTCTCTCTTTAGACGAACTCAAAACATTTTTAAATCTTCCTTCCAAATCAGCTCTTATCTCTCAACTTTTAGGTGGGTTAGTCAACCCATTACAACGGCTTACCTATGCTTTCCGTTACAACCAAACTCAATTGGCTTTAACTCTTAAAGCTGTTGCTAATAAAAAAGAACAAAAGTAGTTATTAAAATTATTAATTTATAAAAAATAAATATGGAAATTTCAGAAAAATTGCAAAAAATTTTAGATTCTATCTCTGAACTCTCAGTTTTAGAACTATCCGACCTTGTTAAGGCTATCGAAGAAAAATTCGATGTCAAAGCCGTTGCTGCTGCTCCTGTCGCTGCCGCTGGTGCCCCAGCTGCTGGTGGTGCTGCTCCTGCTGCTGAAGAAAAGACCGAATTTGATGTCGTCATCACCTCTGGTGGTGCCAACAAAATTGCGGTTATCAAAGTCGTCCGTGAATTCAAACCAGAATTAGGTTTGAAAGAAGCCAAAGACATGGTTGATGCTGCTCCCGCTTCTCTTGGAACTATGAAAAAAGAAGCTGCTAATGATGCTAAGACAAAATTAG